>NZ_JBHXMP010000006.1:107475-183575 GCF_042720415.1 Agromyces sp. NPDC058484
TATCTCGCATCTTCCCCCTCCCACCGTCACGTCCAACCTCGGCGCCCCTCGCGTGGCGGCCGCCGACTCCCCTACCCCCCCGCCGCCCCCCCCCCGCGGCCAGCGCGCGCCGGATCAGCGCGGAGTGGCCCGCCGGATCACCAGGTATCCCGCCACCGAGCAGGCGGCTGCGAGGCCGAGCACCACGGTGAACACGCCCACCAGGCCGATGCTGCCGAGCCAGGCGAAGACCGCCGGCCACGACTCGGTCAAGGTGAGCCCGGCGACCAGAGACAGGACGGCGGCGACCGAGCCGAAGAGGAGGATGATCATGCCCTTCATGCGCCAGCGCATGAAGACCGTGGTGACGGCCGCGCCGATGAAGAGCACGAGCAGTTGCAGCGAGAAGGTCGTGTAGAACGCGGTGAGCCAGTCGGCGCCGACGTACCAGAGCGCGTCGAACATACCCGCGCCGATCCACCAGCCCCCGGTCGCGCGTTCGAGCATGAGGAGTGTCGCGATCGTCGCGGCGTACATCAGCGAGATCAGCACGAACATGAGGCCGGTGCCCACCCAGTAGTCGCGGCGCGTCGCCCCGAACCCGAGTGCGAAGGGGAAGGTGAACGCGATCGCCTGCACGCCCACCACTATGAGGTACCACTGCGGCGAGAGCACGGCCCAGCTGTAGGTGAACGCGGTTTCTTCGGCGGGCACACCGGCGACCCCGATGATGAGGTACGCGACGAACATCGTGACCGCCCATGCCCCGGCCAGGATCAGGGTGGGCACGATGAAGAAGATCGACGGATTGACGGTGTGCAGGCGAACGATACGCCAGATCTCCACCGGGCGGATGCGCGTGGACGATTCGGCGACTGCGGCGGGTACGGCGGCGGTGGCGGTCATGCTGCGGCCTCCTGTTCGGGGCCGGCGTCGAGCGCCGTGCCGGTCATGTGGACGATGAGCTGCTGAAGCGAGACGGGCGCGAGCTCGAGCCCGAGCTCGGCGGCGCGCACTCGGGCGGCCTGGTCGAGCCGGCCGTCGATGGTGACCGATCCCAGTCCGCCGAGGCTCTGTCGCCCGATCACGGGCCGGTCGGCGACGAACGACTCGACCGCGGCGCGCGCGCCGGCCACCGTCGTGGCGGAGCCGCGCAGCTCATCGGCGTCGCGATCGAAGAGGATGCGTCCCTGGTCGATCAGGATGACGTGCTCGAGGAGGTTCGCGACCTCGTCGATCAGGTGCGTCGAGAGCACGATCGTGCGCGGGTGCGCGGCATAGTCCTCGAGGAGCCGGTCGTAGAAGATGTGCCGCGCGACGGCGTCGAGGCCGAGGTACGGTTCGTCGAAGAAGGTGATCGGCGCCCGGGATGCGAGGCCGACGATGACTCCGACCGCGGAGAGCTGGCCCCGGGAGAGCTTCTTGATGCGGCGCTTCAGCGGGAGCCGGAAGTCGCCGACGAGCTGCTCCGCGAACGCGGCATCCCAGCGTTCGAAGAACCACGGCGCCGCCTTGAAGACGTGCGCGGGCGTGAAGTCCTCGGGATAGCGCTGCGACTCCGCGATGAAGCACATGCGGCGCAGCACGTCGGCGTGCTCGGCCGGCGCGCGGCCGAAGACCTCGAGCTCGCCGCCGTTCGGGAAGATCTGCCCCGTGAGCATCTGCATGATCGTCGTCTTGCCGGCCCCGTTGCGGCCGAGCAGGCCATAGATGCGGTTCACCTCCAGGGAGAGGTCGACGGTGTCGACGGCCGTGAACGAGCCGTAGCGCTTGGTGAGTCCGCTGGCGCGGGCCACGGTGCGGGTCATGACTGGATCCTTTCCGCGCGGAGGAGGCCCGCGAGTTCGTCGATGTCGATGCCGAGCTTCTCGGCCTCGATGATGAGCGGTCGGATGAACTGGGTGCCGAACTCGGCTCGCCGTCGCTCGATCAGGCGCTCGCGGGCGCCGGCGGTCACGAACATGCCGATCCCCCGTCGCTTCTCCACGATCCCGTCGTCGACAAGGCGATTCACCCCTTTCAACGCCGTGGCCGGGTTCACCCGCAGGAACGCCGCGAACTCGTTCGTCGACGGGATCTGGCTGCCCTCGGACAGGGTCCCGTCGATGATGTCGTTCTCGACCTGCTCCGCGATCTGGATGAAGATCGGTCGCGATTCGTCCATTCCGGCCCATCTGGTCTCGTGCCGAACCTTGGTTGGTTCATTACTTGTGTAACTAACCAACCATGCTCGTGCACCCGTGTCAACCCCTCACGCCTTGCGCGAGCGAGCGAATGCGGGCGGATGTCGCAGTGCGGCGTCAGGCGGTGGCGGATGCCGCGACGCGCCGCCGCGGCATCCGGAGCCTGCCCTGCGCGAGCAGGATGCCGAACAGCACGAGCACGGCCCCCATGGGCTCGTGCCACGAGAAGCGCTCCCCGAGCAGGATCACGCCGAGCGCGACGCCGACCACCGGGGTGACGTACGTGACCGTCGAGGTACCGGTGGGCCCCCATGCGCGGAGCACGTTGATGTTCCAGATATACGCCAGGCCCGTGCCGAGCATGCCCAGCGCGAGCAGCGAGCCGGCGATCGTCCAGTCGAGCTCGACGGGCGAGAGCGCCACCCACGGCGTGAGCACGAGCATCACGACGGCCGAGACGCCGATCGAGAGGAACGCGAACGTGGCCGGCGCGATCGGGCGCCGGCTGAGGAAGCGACGCTGGTAGCCGAAGGTGAATCCATAGCAGAGCGTCGCCACGAGGCACGCCAGCTGCCCCGCCAGGCTCCCGGTGAGCGCCTGGTACTGCCACGGCCCGATGATGACGAGCACGCCGGCGATGCCGACCCCGACGCCCGCCCAGCGGCCGAGGCCGAGGCGTTCGACGCGGAAGACCATCGTCGCCATGAGCGCCGTCATGATCGGGGTCGTCGCGTTGTAGATCGAGGCGAGGCTCGACGAGACGTACTGCTCGGCCCACGCGAAGCAGAGGTACGGGATGACGCACGTCGTCAGCGAGACCACGAGGAAGTGCAGCCAGACGACGCGCTCCCGTGGAAGCACCGGCCCCTGAGTGCCGTCGGCCCGAGGCACGCGCGGGCGCGTGACGAGCACGATCACCCCGAGCGCGAGCGCTCCGAGCATCGTGCGCGACCACGCGACCTGGCCGAACGAGACGCCCTCGAGCGCGACCTTCATGAAGAGGAAGCTCGCACCCCACACGACGCCCATGGCGACGAACTGCACCCACGTCGACAACCGCCCGGCTCGCTTCGGGCCGGGCGGCGCGGATGCCGTGACCACGGGATTCGAGGCGGTGTTCGTGCTCACCGGTCGAGCGTACGTCGCACCACCGACGCCCGAGGGGGGCGCGCGACGTGCTTGTCCGGAATCCGCCGGAACGTCGGCAGTCGCGGCCTGCATCCTGCGAGGATGGTCACGATGAGCGAGCAGCCGACCCCCGATGACCCGGGCACGACCCCACCGGGTGAACCCGCGATCGCCGCGACGCGGCGACGCCCGCAGCGGTGGACGGCGGCGGCCCCGTGGATCGCCATCGCCATCGCCGTCGCCGTCATCGCCGTCGATCAGCTGACCAAGCTCTGGGCCGAGCAGGCCCTCACCGAAGGCGAGCGGATGCCGCTTCTCGGCGACCTCCTCGGCATCCAGCTCGCCTACAACGCCGGCGCCGCCTTCTCGTTCGGCACCGGCGCGACGTGGATCTTCACCATCCTCGCGGGCGTCGGCACGATCGTGGCGTTGTGGTTCGCCTCGCGCGTGCGGTCGCGTGCCTGGGCGATCTGCCTCGGACTCCTGCTGGGCGGCGCCACGACGCACTTCCTCGATCGCCTGCTCCGGGCTCCAGCGTTCGGACAGGGACACGTCGTCGACTTCATCGCCTACTTCGACTGGTTCATCGGCAACATCGCCGACATCGCGATCTTCGCCGGGGCCGTCATGCTGCTCGTGCTCACGGCGCTCGGGATCGCGATGCGCCCGGATCACCCGAATCAGCCGCAGGACCTGGCTGGGTAGTCGACGGACTCATCGAAGCTCGCCGTCGCCAGCTCGCCCGTCCCGGTCGCGGTGACCGTCGCGGCGCCCGCCGGCACGCTCGTCGCGCGAACGGCGAACGAGTGGAACGCGTTCTTCCCGGGTGCGACAGCTGCGAACGTCTTCGTGCCGAAGGGGGTGTGCACCTGCACATCCACCGGGGCGACGTCATCGTTCCGCACCGCCACCGACACGAAGGCCTTCGATCCCACGCACCGGGTCTGCGCCGACGCCGACAGCTCCAGAGGCGGCAGCTCTGCGCTTCCGCAGCCGACCCTGGCGTCGGCCCAGTCCGCCCGGTCCCACCAGTCGAGCCCGTTGGGGTCGACGTGGAGCTTCAGGATCGAGACGTCGCCGACGTCGACGGAGACGGTCTTCGCGACGCCCTTGCCGATCGCGCCGCTGTCGTAGAGCAGTCGATCATCTCCGTAGACTCGGAACGTGACGTTCGGATCCGCATCGGGCTTGTTCATGATGTCGTCGATGCCGGCGACCGCGTCGAACGAGGTGCAGAGTCCTCCGAGGTTGAAGGTCACCGTCGTGGGCGCCTGCACGCCGAGGCCCTTCGCGTAGGCGACGCCCGCGATCCGCATCGGCCTGCCGTCTCCCGGTGCGGCCTCGCCCACCTCCGTGTCGCGTTCGACGGGCCCGAACGTCGGGTTGAACTCCTCCGAGGCGAACGGCAGGTCGGAGAGGTAGGTGGTGCCCGGTCCCGGCGGGTCGGGCAGCGCGACCGGATCGGGCCGTGCCTCGGCGTGACGCACGACGACCTCCGCCGCGAGGGCCTCGATGTCACCGGTGGGCTCGAGGAGGAAGCCCGACGTGTCGGTGGAGTTCGTGAACGCGGCGCCGACCGCATGCCAATCGAAGGTCGCGGGTGCGCTTGCCGTCGCGAGGGCCGTCTCGTGCGCGTCGAGGAACTGCTCCCAGCGGCCCTTGTAGTACCCGCCCACGAGTCCCTGGAATTCCCGGTTCGCGTAGTCGTTGAGTCCGGCGGCGACCGCGGCCTGCTCACCCCACGTGGTGAGGATCGTTCGAGCATCGCGCTCGAGCAGATCGGATTCGGTCGGGCTCGAACCGAACGCGCGCGCCGACGCGATCCATCGGCCCAGCAGGTTCTGCGGCTGGGTGCCGACGACGGCGTCGAGCAGCTCGATGTTCGCGAGCCACTCGTCGGAGAGCTGCGCGAACTTCGCCTCCTGCTCGGCCTGGAAGGCTGCGCGCAGCTGCGGCAGCAGCGTCCGCGAGGTGTTCGAGAGCACCTGTCGTGCCACGTCCATGAGGTCGTAACGGTAACTCGGCGTCGCCGCCACCTCGTCGCTCACTGCGAGGAGGTGCGGAAGCGCTTCGGCGAACGCGTCGGCGTCATACGCCATCTTCCCGGGTGACCAGCTTGCCGCGGTCGAGGCGCCGAGCGAGGGCGCGGCGCCGTAGAGCCCATCCTGCGCTTCGCTGTAACCGCCGTTGTCGGGAAGGACATAGGCCGTCCTGCCGATGATCCGCCAGGCGGCGACCGCCTCCGCGTCGGAGGTGCCGTAGCGGCGGAACGTCCAATCGGCGAACCACGCGTCGGTGTCGACGGGCGCGTCCCGCCATGCGAGCCCCGCGAAGAAGTCGAGCGCGGCAGGGTTGTTGAGGCCGCCCTCGGGCATTGCCGCGATGCCGTCGACGGCACTGCCGGCCTCGGCGAGCCATTCGTAGTAGCGCGTGTTCCAGAGCGCGAGCTCGGCACCGATCGTGGTGTGGCCGCCGAAGTTCCAGATGGTGCCGAACGCATATGGCACGTTGCTCCACTGGGACTCGCGGTCGAGGCCGTCGTAGCGGTCGGAGAGACCATCGACGATGAAGGTGGTGTCGGGGTTCACGACGGCCGCGATGTCCGACGGCGGGTTGTTCTGCCAGCCGAGGAGCGCCCAGGTCGCGCCCGGTTGGGCGCGCTGCAGCGCGTCCTCGATCTCGAGCGCGGCGCTCGGCACGTCGACGTCCCCGCGGCGACCGCCCTCGTGGAGCACGTCCATCTTGTACATGCCTGAGTCGCCGAGAAGGGCGGCGGATGTCTCGTAGAAGCGATCGGCGACGCCGGCGAAGACCGGGGAGTTCGGGTCGAGCCAGTCCGGGCGGGTGAACCCGACCCAGCCGCCCTGGGGAACGATGTTCGCGCCCGCGTTCCGATCGCCGAACCCGGCGGGGACGGTGCCGAAGTACCCGGGGAGCACCGGCGTCATGTCGAGCTCACGCAGTCGGTCGGCGATCTTCCGCCCGAGGTTTGCACGAGCCTGCAGAGTGTGTTCGCTGGTGCCTTCGGGGTACCCCGACATGTTCTGGAGCAGCCACCATGGCTGGTGCGCGGGAAGCGGGATCCACTCCCGCATCTCCTCCGCGGAGTAGCCGAAGTGCTGGAACACCTCGGAGTAGACCGTCTCGCTGCCGACCGGCATGAAGACCTCATTGAAGCCCAGCGCAGCGAGTTCGTCGATCGCCCGCTCCCATTCCTCCCAGGTGCGATACGCCCCGGTGTAGCCGTCCTCGGTGTCGTTGCCGTAGAAGCGGTGGCTCACGTTCGCGGTCGCCTCGATCGGTGTCGCAGGCAACTCCAGGGCGCCGTCGAGTGCGACATTGCCCACGTTCCAGGAGACGGACCGCCCGATGGAGCCGAGATAGGCCTGGAGGCCCGCGACGGCGGTCGCGGCGCTCGTCGCGGAGATCTGCAGGCGTCCGTCGACGGCCGCGACCGAGTAGCGGTCGTTGCCGCCCTCGCTCGTGATGCGGACGAGGTCGATCTGATCTGCGGCCGCCCCGACGAGCCGCTCGATCGCGGCGCGGGCGCCGGCGAAGTCCGGAGCGGTGACGGCCGCGCGGATGCCGGCAGCCGATGCGGATCGTACGTGCCTCGGCCCCTCGGTGACGGCCATGGTGCTCGCGTTGGCGAGGCCGCCCCCGAGCGGCAGCATCAGGGTCGCCGCCACGGCGATGCCGACGGCACGAAGGGTGAGTGGAGTGGTGCGACGCATCGCGGTTCGCCTTCCTGACACAGGGAACGCGTCGTCAGCATCGACGCGGTGTAGACAGAGAATCAGACTGCGACCCTATTTCGCAATGTTTTATCGAAAGATCCCTTCATATAGAATCTCAGCTCGAGAGGTCTCAGGGTGAGGGCAGGGAGTCGTGATGACCGGGCCGGCCGTCGGCACTGCTGTGCTGAAACAGCTGAACACCGTCCGCGTCCTGGAGGACCTGCGCAGGCGTGACGAGCCCGTGCGCATCTCCGAGGTCGCCGCCGCCGCCCGGCTCACGCGGCCGACCGTCGTGCAGATCCTCGATGAGCTCAGCGATCGCGGCTGGGTCGTCCACCACGACCCGCTCGAGTCCCTCGGCAGGCCGGCGCAGCGCGTCGCCGTCGATCCGGGTGCGTTCACCGTGCTCGGCATCGACATCGGTCCGCACCGGATCGCCGCCGAGGTGAGCGACGCACGGGGAGCCGCACTCGCGTTCTCCAGCGAGCGACACGAATGGCGCAGTGCCGGAGACGTCCTGCGACTGTGCGGAACGGTGATCGAGGAGGTGCTCTCCACTGCGGGAGTCGACCCGGCTCAGGTTCGTGCCATCACGGTCGCGAGCATCGGAGTCATCGAAGACAACACCAAGGTGCACTACGCCCGTGGCATCGCGGAGTGGTCGCGCCTCGACCTCACCCGGGCGCTCGGGGAGTACGTGGGTGGCGCGATCTCCATCGAGAACGACGCCAACCTCGCGGCCCGTGCGATGCGCGACCTTCCGAACGCGCCGCCTTCGTTCCTGACGGTGCAATGGGGTGAGCGACTCGGCGCCGGCCTGCTGCTCGACGGCCGGGTGTTCCGTGGGCGAGCCTCGGCCGCGGGTGAGATCGGTGCGCTCCGGGTGACCGACCCGTGGAACGGCGCGACCACCGGTCTCGAGGAGGTGGTCGGGGCTGCGCGGATCGCCTCGATCGTCCGGGAGGAAGTCGCGGGTCTGCCGCAGTCCGCCCTGGCGATCGGCCTCGACCGCCAGGACCCGACCGAGGCCGTGTTCCGGCTCGCGACGGCCGGTGACCCGTTGGCCGTCGGCATCGTCCGTGAGGTCGCGCTGATCGTCGCACGCGCGCTGGCGCCGATCTGCCTCGCGCTCGATCTCGATCGGGTGTTCGTCACCGGGGGCATCGCCCGCGCGGGCGACGCCGTCGCCGCCGCGCTGCAGCACGGTCTGACGGAGTTCGCGGCCTCGCCGATCACGGTGGAGGTGTCGCCGCTCGCTGAGAACACGGTCGTGCGCGGCGCCGTCTCGAGTGCGATCGACGAGGCGTGGGACATCCTGTATCGGGAATCGGCCATGCCGCCGGCACCGCCTTCGACTGCGACCGCCTGATCCCGCGACAACCGGACGGGCACGCCTAGGCTGGGCGGATGACCAGCCATTTCGATGTCGTCGTCCTCGGCGCCGGCCCCGGCGGCTACGTCGCCGCGGTCCGCGCCGCCCAGCTCGGACTCAAGACCGCCGTGATCGAGGAGAGGTACTGGGGCGGGGTGTGCCTCAACGTAGGATGCATCCCGTCGAAGGCCCTGCTCCGCAATGCCGAGCTCGCCCACATCTTCCACGCCCAGGCCGCGCAGTTCGGCATCAGCGGCGAGGCATCCTTCGACTACGGCATCGCCTTCGACCGCAGCCGCCAGGTCGCCGACGGCCGCGTCAAGGGCGTGCACTACCTCATGAAGAAGAACGGGATCACCGAGTTCGACGGCCGCGGCACGTTCCGCGACGCGAACACGATCGACGTCGCGAAGGGCGACGGGTCGACCGAGACGGTGAGCTTCGACCACGCCATCATCGCCACCGGGTCTCGCGTGAAGCTGCTACCGGGCGTCGAACTGAGCGAGAACATCGTCACGTACGAGACGCAGATCCTCTCCCGCGACCTGCCCCGGTCGATCGCGATCGTCGGCGCCGGCGCCATCGGCATGGAGTTCGCCTACGTGCTGCGCAACTACGGCGTCGAGGTGACGATCATCGAGTTCCTCGACCGGGCGCTCCCCAACGAGGACGCGGATGTCTCGAAGGAGATCACGAAGCAGTACCGCAAGCTCGGCGTTCCGATCCTCACCTCGACGAGGGTGCAGACCGTCACCGACAACGGGACATCCGTCACCGTCGCCTACGAGGGCGCCGACGGCCAGCCGGGCTCGCTCGAGGTCGACCGCGTGCTCATGGCCGTCGGCTTCGCGCCGAACGTCGAGGGCTTCGGACTGGATGCCGCGGGCGTGGCGCTCACCGACCGCGGCGCCATCGGCATCGACGAGCTGATGCGCACCAACGTGCCGCACATCTACGCGATCGGCGACGTCACCGCGAAGCTCATGCTCGCGCACGTCGCCGAGGCGCAGGGCGTGGTCGCGGCCGAGACGATCGGCGACGCCGAGACCATGGAGCTCGGCGACTACCGCATGATGCCGCGCGCCACGTTCTGCTCGCCGCAGGTCGCGAGCTTCGGACTCACCGAACAGCAGGCCCGTGACGAGGGCCACGACGTGAAGGTCGCCACCTTCCCGTTCACGGCGAACGGCAAGGCGCACGGCCTCGGCGACCCGGTCGGCTTCGTGAAGCTCGTCGCCGATGCGAAGTACCTCGAGCTGCTCGGCGGCCACCTCATCGGCCCGGATGTCTCGGAGCTGCTGCCCGAGCTCACCCTCGCGCAGAAGTGGGACCTCGGCGCGCTCGAGCTCGCCCGCAACGTGCACACGCACCCGACGCTCTCGGAGGCGCTGCAGGAGGCGTACCACGGACTCGCCGGCAACATGATCAACATGTAGCGACGGCTGATCGGCCCAGGTAAGCTGAGGTATTTGGCTCTGACCAGTCATTTCTTGATTGGCGGTGATTGTCGCACACGGCGTGTCGAGGTGTACTCCGGTGAGCGGACGCGCCTATAGAGTGCGGGACATGACGCTCTCGACATGGATTGCAATCGCCTCGGCCGTTGTCGCAGGAATCTCCGCGTACATTGCATGGCGGGCGCACAAGAATGTTGGCCTCTACAAGGACGCCTTCTTCAAGCTCGACCCGCTCCTTCCCAGCGACTACTTCGCGATCCAGTTCCGGCTCGTCAACACGGGCGAGACCAGCGCGCGGGATGTTGATCTCGTCCTCGAGGTCGATCCCACACACCTCCGCACATCGAACGTTGATGGGGCCGCCTCAACCGACCCAAAGTGGACGCTCATCGAACCGGGCGAAGCCGGCGTCGTTCACTTCACCATTGCGGACACTACTGGCTCCGAGATCCTTGCTGCGGAGTCGTTCGATATGGACATCGCGGCCAATCCCAAGCGGAACAAGGGCACCGTGACTTTCACGAATGTCCTCGGCAGACGACGGACGCAGACAGTCACGATCCCTCGAGTCGCGGGCGCCTGGAAGCGCGACATGAACGCCTTAGTGGACAGGCTCCGGGAGCAGGGCCATTAGTTGCCCCCGGAACGACCCGAGGCATTGAGGCCTGATGCCACTGATTCGAAGCAGCGACCGACACTACGGGTGGAGGGGGCAAGGGGCCCCGAGGCGGAAGGACCACCACGGAACCCCTCTGTCCCCATTTCAACTCAGGGTGCTCCAGGGCGCGATTCGCAAGCGATCCCGTCGTTGTCCTGATCGAGGCGCGCGACATCGCCGTAGTGCGGAAAGTACTTCTCGAACCAATCCTGAGCATCACGCCACGTAGCGAAGTCCGTGCAGTTCTTCGTGTCACCAGGGTTCGACGGCGTCGGGTCGGGCCCGGGCCCGGGGCCGGGGCCGGGGCCGGGGCCAGGGTCAACGGGCGGCGGAGCGCACTCCGTGAGGCTCGCGACGTTCGAGTCGAGCGACGCCTCACTGCCAAGCAGCACGACACTGCTGGGGTTCCACGTCGTCAGGACATCGTGCACCTGCTCCGGGATGCAATCACCACGAACGATGAACAGTGGCGCATCACTTGCCGCCGCGAGCGCACCGCCGGCAAGCGCGTCTGGAAAGTTCGCCCCGAGGGCGAGGAACACGGTCGACGGGTAGCTGAACGTGGCCTGGTTGATCAGAGCGCCGGTGTGGAAACGATCCGCGCCGGAGTAGCGGGTGACCGGGTAGGTGGATGCCAGGGACGACTCGATGCCGCTGCTGACGGTGGTTGCGCTGCCCGCGATCTTGACCGAGGTCGTGCCAAGGTTCTGCAGGGTGCTCTTGGTCGCCGTGTCGACGCTGTCGCCGGGGCCGTACACGAGCACCACGCCGCTGTCCGTGGACCCGGCCGCGGCGGCGGACGAGAGCGCGTCCGGGAAGTTCGTGCCGGTCGCCACGAACGTGCTTGATCCGGTGAGCTCGCCCTGCTCGGAGAGCATCCGGCTCGTTTCGTACCGGTCGGCGCCGGCGATGCGTGTGACGGGCGCGATCGTTGACAGCTGTTCTTCGACTACAGGCTGGATCGTGGTGGGGCCGCCCGCAACGATGATCCGCTGCGGAGCGAGCCGCTGAAGTTCGGAGAGCACGACCGAGGGGACGAAGTCGGAGGCGACGAGGAGGAGTGGAACACCTTCCGCACCCGCAACGGCCGAAGCGGACAGCGCGTCAGGGTAGTTGAATCCTGTCGCGATGTAGACCTTCCCGACACCCGAGTTGAAGCGTGACGAGATCTGCACAGCGGTCGCGAACCGATCCGGGCCGGCCAAACGGTGTGTGCCCGCAGGAAGCGGATTCACCCCGCCGGTCGGCGTAGACGGGGTAGTGTCGGTGCGCACTGCGGGAACGATGATCTGCTTGCTGCCGCAGTGCAAGTCGATCAGGTTCTTGAGCGCCGTGTGCTCGGCGGAATCGATCGAGAGGTTCCACCGGTACTTCACGACCACCCAGTCGGACGCGTATTCGCACCGAGACGGCTCGTACGACGGAATCCACTCTGCCGGGTCGTAGGCACTCTTGGCGCCGTTGACCGATCCGGTAACCATCGTCAGCGTCTCGTCGATATCGAGGTCGTTCGCGTAGTGGGCACGCTGCTCGTCAGTCCACGCGTACGCTCCGGAGATCCAGGCTTCCTTGAGCGCAACCAGGTGATCCATCTCGAGCTGCGCCGGGTCCGTCTGGGTGACGCCTTCATACCACGAGAACCACTCGCCCGCCGTGATCGTGCAGCCCGAAGAGCTCGCCACGGGTACGAGTGATTCGGCGGCCAGGACTTCGCGGCGGGTGTTGCAGCCATCGTTGTCCGCGTCGAGCCCTTCGGCGAAGCGGTCCCGGTCGTAGTCCACGGTCGAGGGCGCCGAGACTTGCAGTTCCTCGAGGAGCGCTGCCGGCGTTATCGTGCTGCCGGGATCAGCGGCGAGTGCGGGGGTGGCGGTCAATGCGCTGGTGATGATGAGGGCGGGCACGGCAATGAGCGCCGCGAGGCTGCGTTTCAAGAGGTTCACTCCAAGTGTTCAGGGTCGGGAACACGTTATCCGCGCGGTCCGCCCGTCAGCGGTTGGGACCCCTGAACTGGGGCGGTTGGCATGTCGCGACTCGAATTCGCGGCGGGGGTGCCATCAGATGCCGCTCGTCGGGCCGGTACAACTCATCCGACGCCGACTTGCAGAGTAGGAGCCACGTGACCGGCCGTCGCCCTTCCCAACGATCCAGCCGCCTCGCCACGTCCCGTGCGAGCTCGAGCATCGCAGCCTGCTCATCAACGCCCGCGCACGACGATTCACCGCCCTCAAGAACCGCGTACGTCACGTGATCAACATGTAGACGGATGCCACGGCTCTGAGATGCCCGATTCTGCACAGAATCGGGCAACTCGATTCGAGTCGGTCGCAAAGCATCCGGCGCACACAACGGGGGCGGATGCCACGACGCGCAATCGCGGCATCCGCCCCCGTGTGTTCATCCGACGCGACCCGGGCAGGCATTCCGGCCGCGCCGGAACCCTAGTGGTCGACCGCCTTCTCGGCGCCGACGCCGGTGAGCGAGCGCACCTCCATCTCGGACTGCTTGGCCGGGTCCTCGGTGTTCCTGTCGAGCACCGATCCGAGCCAGCCGAGGAAGAAGGCGAGCGGGATCGAGATGATGCCGGGGTTCGACAGCGGGATGATGTCGAAGTCGGCGCCCGGGATCATCGAGGTCGGCGACCCCGACACGACCGGCGAGAGCGCGATGACGATGATCGCCGACGCGAGACCGCCGTACATGCTCCAGAGCGCACCCTGCGTGGTGAACCGCTTCCAGAACAGCGAGTACACGATGGTCGGCAGGTTGGCGGATGCCGCGACCGCGAACGCCAGGGCGACGAGGAACGCGATGTTCTGCCCGTTCGCCCCGATGCCGCCGATGATCGCGATGACGCCGATCACGACGACGGTGCGACGGGCGACCTTCACCTCGGCGCCGGCCTCGGGCTTGCCCTTCTTCACGACGCTCGCGTAGATGTCGTGCGCGAACGACGCCGCCGCGGTGATCGTGAGACCCGCGACGACCGCGAGGATCGTCGCGAACGCGATCGCCGAGATGAGGCCGAGCAGCAGCGGCCCGCCGAGCTCGAACGCCAGCAGCGGCGCCGCCGAGTTCGCCCCGCCGGGAGCGGCGGCGATGGTCTCGGCACCGATGAGGGCGGCCGCGCCGTACCCGAGCACGAGCGTGAACACGTAGAAGATGCCGATGAGCCAGATCGCCCAGACCGACTTGCGGGCCTCCTTCGCGGTCGGCACCGTGTAGAAGCGCATGAGCACGTGCGGCAGCGCGGCGGTGCCGAGCACGAGCGCGAGGCCGAGCGAGAGGAAGTCGAGCTTCGCGACCTCGGAGCCGCCGTACTTCAGGCCCGGATCGAGGATCGCCGGGTTGCCCGCCGTCGCGACCGCGTTGTCGAGCAGCGTCGAGAGGTTGAAGCCGTTGAGGGCGAGCACCCACACGGTCATCACCGCGGCGCCCGCGATCAGCAGCACCGCCTTGATGATCTGCACCCATGTGGTGCCCTTCATGCCGCCGATCAGCACGTAGAGGATCATGAGCGCGCCGACCACGGTGATGACGACCGCCTGCCCGACCTCGTCGCCGATGCCGAGCAGGAGCGACACGAGTCCGCCGGCTCCCGCCATCTGCGCGAGCAGGTAGAAGAAGCACACGACGAGGGTCGTGGTCGCGGCGGCGATGCGCACCGGCTTCTGCTTCAGGCGGAACGAGAGCACGTCGGCCATCGTGAAGCGGCCGGTGTTGCGGAGCAGCTCGGCGACGAGCAGCAGCGCCACGAGCCACGCCACCAGGAACCCGATCGAGTAGAGGAATCCGTCGTACCCGTTCACGGCGATCGCACCGACGATGCCGAGGAAGGATGCCGCCGACAGGTAGTCGCCGGCGATCGCCGAGCCGTTCTGCCCGCCCGTGAACGAGCGGCCGGCGGCGTAGTAGTCGGACGCGGTCTTGTTGTTGCGGCTCGCGCGGAACACGATCATGAGCGTGATCGCCACGAACGCGCCGAAGATGGCGATGTTCAGCCAGGGGTCGCCGGGCGAGGTCGCGGCGGCTTCGAGGTGTCGCATCAGCGGTTCACCCCCACCACGGCGCTCCCTGAGCCCGTCGAAGGGGCGGCGGCATCCGTCTCGATCTCGTCGCGGATCTCGGCGGCGGGCGGGTCGAGCCGCTTGTTCGCGAACCGCACGTACCAGGTGGTGACGGCGAACGTCGTGACCACCTGGGCGAGCCCGAGGAGGATCGCGACGTTCACGCTGCCGAACACGGGCGTCGACATGAAGTCGTGCGCGTAGCCCGCGAGCAGCACGTAGGCGATGTACCAGACGAGGCAGGCCCCGAGCACGGGAAACACGAAGCTCCGGTGCGTGCGGCGGAGGGTCTGGAACTCGGGTGATTGCTGGACCGCGCGGTAGTCGACGTCAGGTGTCGTCGTCTCCACGCTCGGGGCGTCGTTGCCCATGGCGTCTCTCCTTCGAGGGGGGATCAGTGGGACCATGCTGGCCCGCGTGCCGCACCGCCGGGGGCGCTCGCCGTTCGTCGTCGGCGAACGGTGTCCATCGTGCGACGAACGGCCCCGCTGCGACGACGAACGACGGCTACGCTGGCGTGCATGCCCGAGTCGATGCTGCTCGCCGCTGCGGCCGGCTTCGTCGCCGGGGCGGTCGCGCTCGGCGTGGTGCTGGCGCTGCGGCGCATCGTCGTCGCGTCGAAGGAGCTCGGCACCGATGTCGAGCAGGCGACCTACCAGACGCTCCACCTCGCGAGCCGCGCCGCAACGCAGCTGCGGGGCGGGCCGGGCGGGGTCGACGCGATGCGCGCCGGGCGGCACCTGCGCGCCCTGCTCGGGTGCGAGAGCCTCGCCCTCGTCGACGCCTCGGGGGCGGTGACGGTCGAGGGCGACGAGGCCGTGCGGGCGGTCGCCGGCCGGCTCGCCGCCGCGGCGACCGCGTCGGGCAAGCCACAGGTGCAACGGCGCATCCGGTTCGCAGACCGGGAGACGGATGCCGCTGCTGCACCGATCCTCGCCAGCGGCAGCCCGGCCGGGGCGATCGTCGCATTCGCCGCGCCGGTGCGTGCGGGGCTCGTGCGCGCGACCGGCGAGGTCGCCGCCTGGGTGGCGGCACAGGTGGAGCTCGGCGAGCTCGACGCCTCGCGGGCCGCGCTCGCCGAGGCCGAGGTGCGCGCCCTGCGCGCGCAGATCAGCCCGCACTTCATCTACAACTCGCTCAACGCGATCGCGTCGTTCATCAACACCGACCCGGCGAAGGCCCGGGAGCTCGTGCTCGAGTTCGCCGACTTCACGCGGTACTCGTTCCGCCGGCACGGCGACTACACGACGGTCGCCGAGGAGCTTCGATCGATCGACAGCTACCTGCGGCTCGAGCGGGCGCGATTCGGCGACCGATTGAAGGTGGCGCTGAAGATCGCGCCCGAGGTGCTCTCGACCGTGGTGCCGTTCCTGTCGATCCAGCCGCTCGTCGAGAACGCCGTGCGGCACGGCCTCGAGTCGAAGGAGGGCGGCGGCCGCATCACGATCACCGCCGCAGACTCCGGCGCGTTCGCCGAGATCAGCGTCGAGGACGACGGCGTCGGCATCGACCCCGCGGTGCTCGAGACCGTGCTCGCCGGCGGGGCCCCGGGTGAGCACGTGGGCCTGCGGAACGTCGACGCGCGCCTCCGGCAGGTCTACGGCGACGAGCACGGACTCGTGGTCGAGACGAACGTGGGCGCGGGCACGCTGGTGCGCATGCGCGTGCCGAAGTCCCAGCCCGGCCGCGTCGCGGCATCCGCCGATCCGAGCCGTGACGCCGATGGGAGAATCGAACCGTGATCTCCGTGCTCATCGCCGACGACGAGCAGCCCGCGATCGACGAGCTGGCGTTCCTGCTCGGCCAGGACCCGCGCGTCGGGGTCATCCATCAGGCCGCGTCGGGCGCCGAGGCCATCCGCCTGATCACCCGTGAACCCGTCGACGCGGCGTTCCTCGACATCCACATGCCCGGCCTCACCGGATTCGACCTCGCCCGCGCCCTGCAACGCTTCGAGCGCCGGCCTGCGCTCGTCTTCGTCACGGCTGACGAGGAGGGCGCGCTCGAGGCCTTCGACCTCGCCGCCGTCGACTACCTGCTGAAGCCCGTGCGCACTGAGCGTCTGCAGCGATCGGTGACGCGCATCGTCGAGGCGCTGAAGGCCGGTGCCTCATCGCCGGGAGCGGGCACCGCGTCATCCGCACCGCAACCCGAGGTGATCGCGGTGACGCTCGGCGGCACCACCCGGATGCTCCGGCGCGACGAGGTGCGCTACGTGCAGGCGCAGGGCGACTACGCCCGGCTGCACACCGAGGAGGCGAGCTACCTGGTGCGCGTGCCGATGGCCGATCTCGAACGGCAGTGGGCCGACGCGTTCGTGCGCATCCACCGTTCGTACCTCGTCGCGGTGCCGCACCTCACGCGCATCCGGCTCGGCACCGAGCATCCGAGCGTCACCGTCGGCGCGGCCGAGCTCCCCGTGAGCCGGCGACTGCTGCCCGCGCTCCGCGAGCGCCTCGAACACGCGACGATCCGGCCGCGGCCATGATCGAGCCCGGGCCCCGAGCGACACCGGCGCGCGTCCGGGTGACCGCCCCGCGCGCGGGGGCGGCGGCGGCATCCGCTCGACCGGCGACCCAACCGGGCGCCGAGGCGCCGACGAGCGACATCGCGGGGGTGTACGTGCGCTCGCTCATCCGCTCGCAGCTCAGACTCGGCGTCGTCTTCGCCGTCGGGTTCGTCGTCGCGACGGCGGTCTTCGTACTCGCGATCGCGTTCGTGCCCGCGCTCGACACGACCTTCATCGCGGGCGTGCCGCTGTCGTGGCTCCTGCTCGGCGTCGGCGTCTACCCGCTCCTGATCACCATCGGTGCGCTCTACGTGCGCGCCGCGTCTCGCAACGAGGCGCGCTACCGCTCGCTCACGGAGGAGGAATGAACGCCGCGACCGGGTACGCTGCGATCGCGATCGTCGCGGTCGCCACTGCGCTGATCGGCTTCTACGGGCTGCGGGTCTCGCGCACGACGAGCGACTTCTACGTCGCATCGCGCACCGTGCGACCGTGGTGGAACGCCTCGGCGATCGGCGGCGAGTACCTCTCCGCCGCGTCGTTCCTCGGCATCGCCGGGCTCATCCTGCTCACGGGCTCGTCGGGGCTGTGGTTCCCGATCGGGTACACCGCGGGCTACCTCATGCTGCTGCTCTTCGTGGCGGCGCCCCTGCGACGCTCGGGCGCGTACACGATCCCCGACTTCACCGAGGCGCGGCTCGAGTCCGTGTGGGCGCGGAGGGTCACGAGCACCCTCGTGATCGTCATCGGATGGTTCTACATCGTGCCGCAGCTGGAGGGCGCCGCGCTCACGGTGCGCATCACGACGGGGCTGCCGTCGTGGGCGGGCGCGGTCGCGGTGGCCGTCATCGTCGCCGTCGTCGTCGCCGCGGGCGGGATGCGGTCGATCACGTTCGTGCAGGCGTTCCAGTTCTGGCTGAAGCTCACGGCGCTCGCCGTGCCCGTCGTCGTGCTCCTCCTGACGCTCGGCGGAGGCGAGCCTGCGCCGCAGCTCGCGCCGGCCGTGGCGTTCCCGCCGGCCGCCGGGCCCGGCGACCTCGACGTGTACCGCACCGTTTCGCTCATGCTCGCCCTCCTCCTCGGCACCCTCGGCCTGCCGCACGTGCTCGTGCGCTTCTACACGAACCCCGACGGCGTCGCCGCGCGCCGCACGACGGTCATCGTGCTCGTGCTGCTCTCGGTGTTCTACCTCTTCCCCACCGCGTTCGGCCTGGTCGGCCGCGCCTTCGCCCCCGACCTCGCCGCAACCGGTGAGGCGGATGCGCTCGTCCTGCTGCTGCCCGGCCGGCTCATCCCCGGCCCGATCGGCGAGCTGCTCACGGCCCTCGTGATCGCCGGCGCGTTCGCCGCATTCCTCTCGACGTCGTCGGGCCTCGTCGTGTCGCTCGCGGGCGTGATCAGCCAGGACCTCCTGGGCGGCAGCGTGCGGGGCTTCCGCATCGCCGCCGTCGCCTCCTCGTTCGTGCCGCTCGCGGTGGCCCTCGCCACCGAGTCGGCGGGCCTCGCGGGCAGCGTCGGCCTCGTGTTCGCGTTCACCGCGTCGACGCTCTGCCCGGTGCTCCTGCTCGGGATCTGGTGGCGCGGCCTCACCGCGCGGGGCGCGATCTCGGGCATGGTCGCGGGTGCCGTGCTCTCGGGAGGGGCGATCCTCGGCGGATCTGCGCTCTCGGCGGCGGCGCCCGGCATCCGGCCGCTGCTCGAACAGCCCGCCGCCTGGTCGGTGCCGCTCGCGGTGCTCGTCACGGTGCTCGTGTCGCGCGCCGACCGGCGCAGGGTGCCCCGTGGGGTCGACGCGTTCCTCGCGCGGTTGCACGTGCCCGAGGCGGCGCGGCGTCGACGCGGCGCCTGATTGCGGTAGGTTCCGCATCGACTTGGCATGAGAGGCCACGAGTTCACAGCAGATGTCACCGATTCTCGGGCATGGATTCTGCGGCAAGTGGCAGATTCCTGCAGCGTTGTCGATGTCGACTCGGGCGCTGCCGATGAGGGTCACGATCACGGATTCGGCTGTAGCGAATAGCCCCCGGTCACCGGGCATTTTCTCGGGCGGGTCATACGGGAATCGGGGTCTCAGGAACCGCGCGGGTCGTCTTCGGCGCGACTCGCCCGTTCGGGTGTGGCGGTCGTCGACCGGCTTTCGGGCAGCGAACGTCGTGGCGTCGTCTGGTGGTGGCATGACGACCAGGACCTGACGGGCTCGGATGGCCCGACGTCTGCGCGGGACGGCCAAGGAGCCGTTCGGCGACTTATCGGTTGGCAGGACGTCACCCTCACGCGTGGGAGGATCGCTGTCGTGCCCACCTCTGCCGAGTTGACGATCGCAATCGTCGTGTTCTCGGTCTTCTTCGCACTGGGGGTGTTCGCTATCGTGGCGCCGCGTCGGCTGTCGCGATTCTTCCGCATCGCAGGCGGCCCGCTATGGGGGCCGAGGTCCGCCGCGAAGCTGTTCTCCGCTGGCCGGATGCGGTTTACGGGCGCGCTGTTTGTCCTACTTACTCCGTTCATGACCTGGGGCGCGATCGAACATATTCTCGCCTGACTCTGGGGCGAGGCCTCATCTATGACTGCGATCCTTATCGGTCGCGTGGGCGGATCCTGTCTGCGCTCGATCAGGCCCACGCGACCGCCCGAATGCGCGTCCGGCTCCGATGTTCAGACAATCCCCTCGATCGCATAGGTGCGGACACGTGGCCAGGGTCGATCGGCCGAGATCGCCGAGTCGAAGGCGCGGCGGGGTCTGGCGTTGATCCGTTCGGCGATGTCATCGGGCCAAAGCCCAACGCAAAGTCGACGTGTCGGAGCTCGACGCTAGCGTTGTCGCATGGCCCTGCCACGCCCGAACCAGCCCCCGAATCACGTGCTTTCTGACCATGTCAGGAAGGGCCGGGTATACAGCACCCCGCTGGTTGCATCGGGTGTCCTGAAAGTCGGCGACTGGGTGCGCGACGACCTGCCTGATCTTCTTTGGCCGGTCTTGGCGCTGTCCGAACTAGGAGATTCCGCAGCCCGGCGATTTGTAGATTGGCAGCGAATCGTTTTGAACGACCTTAGAGAGCTCGCGGATGCGGCCTTCCTCGCCGAGTGTCTGGACGGTCGTCTGACGGGGCTCGAGCGATTGGGTACGACGGTGCCGGTCGCTATCGAGATCGTCCGCCGGCGCGCCCTGGAGCAGGGCCTTCTTCCATCTGGAGTTTCGCAAGCCTTGGCGAGCTACTTCTATAGGCCCGCTGAGTGGCTTGTTGACATTGCACCTAGGCCGCCCGAGCAGGAGGACATCGACTTGCTCGCGCGCGCCGTGATCGGTGTGCTGAAAGACGGCCATCGGGAGTCGCTGATCAAGTGCATGTACGTCTGGGCGGCCGTGCTGGCCGGCACTTTCAGATCAGATCAGGAAACGATCGATCTACTCCAGCCCTACCCGACCAAGGCAGCCACCCGTGCCGCAGCGGATACGGCGATTCGAGCAATGTGGGGCGCGCACCGCGGGCTGCTCGTGCAAGAGAATCCCGATCACTACGGCCCGGCCATCCGGTGGGCTCGGGTGTTCTGGGGTGCGAACTCCATGACCACCCGATGCGTACGTTCCCGTGACCTCAAGAACTCGGAGTCCGAACCAGAGGAAGACGCCATGCGAATTGCTGAAGATCCGCCCGCGGCAGGCTTTGTACCCGAGCCAGCGAAAATGCCGGCCGATGGTGCGCATCTGCGTCGCTTCGCCCTCGACCTCGTCTCGTCCTACGCAGAAGCTCTCGAGACGGCTCCAGCGGACCTGCACGCACCCGAGCGTCAGGAGGTGAACGCTGGCCTAGTCCTCCGCGCGGGCCGCGACGTCGCCACGGCGCTCGGCAGCCCTGACCTGTGGTGCTCCGAGCACGGGTCGCACATCACACGGATGCTCGCCGAGACGCGAATCTATATCCAATGGATGGCGAATCAGGACGCCTCGATCTACCAAAGGTACAAGGACTACGGCGCGGGCAAAGCAAAGCTGTACGCCCGCATCCTGGACGAGGTCCCAGCAGACGCGCGGACCGTCGACTTCGAAACGGGACGCGCCGAACTGCACGCCCTCAGCAATACCGACGATGTAATCGACTACCGCGTGGTCGACACCGGCGACTCGTTTTCTGGCAAGTCCATTCGCAAGATGGCAGAGGAGGCCGGACTCCTAGACTTCTATCGACAGGTCTACCAAATGGCTAGCGGTGTCACCCACTCAGAGTGGTGGTCCATTGAAAGCGACGCAATGGAACGATGCCAGAACCCGCTGCACCGGGGACATCTGATTCCGAGCCTGTCACTCAACGCCGGCGGTCATGTCGAGCTCGCCACGGCATGGGTCCAGCAGCTCAACACTCTGATCCGCGTCAGCCTCCGCGTCCTCAACACCGACGAGGCAGCCGTCCAAGACGCTTTTGCTTGGCTCGACGACGCCAGCGATGTTGATCGCGCGGTCGGCTCAGTCGATTAACCGCCCGCTCGCGGACGGACTGGGACCACCAAGCCCAAGAACCGGTGATTCGCGGTCGAGGATCCTTTATCGGACTTCGCCATGCTCAGCACTCGTTGTGATCTGTGGTGCATTCTTGGATGTGTTTTTGGGTGTGCTATCTATGGCTGGCGCGTACACTCTGGTACATGGTCAAGGTGGTGGCGGCGTCGGATCAGCGTCCCGGCCTGCACGCGCATGAAGAGTCAGTGCGGCTTGCGTTTCCCGAGTTGGTGAGCCAGCTTCGGGAGATCCTCGGTGTGCGGCTTGTCGCGTATATCGGAGGGGTCAAGTCCGCCCGATCCGTGTCGGCGTGGGCCGCTGGCGAAGGTGCGCCGGGTGGACGAGACCAGGATCGGCTGCGGCACGCGTATCACGTCGCCGCCCTGCTGCGGGAGCGGTACGACTCGGTTACGGTGCAGTCGTGGTTCAAGGGCATGAACCCGTCGCTGGGCGACGAGGCGCCAGCGCAGCTGCTCCGGGAGGGTGAGCCGCTGGATGTGGCGCGGCATGTGGTGGCGGCCGCGAAGTCGTTCGCGAACCTCGGATGAGCTCGCTGGAGCTGGAGATCTCCAGTGAGCTCGGTGTGGTCTGGCGTGTGGGGTACGAGCCCGACCTGTGGCGTTGGCCGGATTGGCAGTATGCAACCGATTCGGGCCTGTTCAACGGTCGCTGGGATGACCAGGTTGGCGAGTTCCGAACGCTCTACACGTGTCAAAGCCTGTTGGGATGTTTTCTCGAGCTGCTCGCGCACTTTCGTCCGAGTGCGGCGGTGCTCACCGGGCTCGCGGAGATCGAGAACGACGACGGCAGCGTCGAAGAGCACGATGAAGCGGCAGACGGGGCGGTCGGCTATTCGTGGTTGGACGGACGAGCGTATGGTTCGGCGCAGCAGGCAGGGAGGTACTGCTTCATCACCCATTCACGAACCGTCGCAGCCCTCCAGCAGCATTACCCGTTCCAACGGCATGGGATCGCGCTGGCCGACGTCGACACTGCCCTCCTAAAGGACGTACGCGATCGCGTGCTCACGCGATCCATCGCGCGATGGTTGTACGACCTTCGCGATCAGGACCGCTCGGAACTCGTCGACGGCGTCGAGTTCCGTTCACGGCACGGCGATGACATTTGCGTGTGGGCCGTTTTCGAGCGGGCCGGTGACGAGCCTCGCAGTCGCCTGATCGAGCCGGTGGAACCCGCACAGCGCCTCACGGACGAAACACCCGAACTCCTCGAAGCCTTCAGCCGATTCGGTCTCCACTGGCACGAACGGGATGACGATTCCTAAATCCCCGACTGGGCACCGGATGCAACCTCCCGGCCGTGCCCGATAGCCGACCGGCTTGCGGGCGGCGTCTGCGATTTCCATAGACTCGACCGTGTGATCAGCGAGGTCAGCGGCGCGTACTCCCGGCGGGCAGCGGAGTACACCGATCTCTTCGGCTCGATGAGCCCCGTGCATCCCTCAGATCGTCAGCTTGTATCGATTTGGGCGCGCGGGATCGAAGGTCGCGCGATCGATGCCGGCTGCGGGCCCGGCCAATGGACCAACTTCCTCACTGAACTCGGGCTTACTGCCAGCGGCGTGGATTTGGTGCCCGAATTCATCGAACGTGCCCGGCGCGAATACCCAGGGGTGCCATTCGAGGTCGGCGACCTCGACGACCTCGACTGCGAAACGGAATCGGTTGGCGGCATCCTCTCGTGGTACTCCCTCATCCACCATGACCCCGGCACGATACGCCTGCCCTTGATGGAGTTCCGCCGCGCACTCAGCCCAAGAGGCACGCTGCTCATCGGGTTCTTCGAGGGCGCCGTGGTTGAGCGGTTCGATCACGCAGTCACCCCGGCCTATCGCTGGCCAGTGGGCGACCTCAGCGAAGAACTCCTCGCCGCCGGCTTCGACGTGGTCGAGTCTCACGTCAGGAAGACCTCTGGCCAGCGGCCGCAGGCAGCGATCATTGCCCGACGGGCGGACACCCGGTAACCGTCAAGACGAGGTCCGCAGGAGGATCCCTATGGGAGAAGGTCGAGCATCTGCGGCCGGGCCTTCATCGCGTGGATGACGAGTTCGTTCCCGCTGTCGAACACGAGCACGACGGTCTCGAGCAATCGCCCCCGAGTATCGAATCCCAGTCGGAGTTGGCGCGCCGGCGAGTTGTCGTCGAGATCTTCGATCCAGATCGGCCAGGAGGCGGCTTGTGTCGCGTCCTCGGGCGATATTCCGTGCCTCAATGCGGCGTCGTGGATCTTCACGCGGCGTACGCGGCAAGGGCATCTCGGATGAACTCCGAACGGGTCTTGTGCTCACGTGCTGCGCGGGCATCGAGCGCGGCGAGCTCCTCGCTGGTAAGGCGCAGCGCGACTACTTGAGAGGGCTCGGCGCCGCGGCCTGGTCGACCGCGACCGCGCCTCTTCATTGCCTCGAGGTCGAAGCCGTCTTCGGCCTCGGCGGCCCACTCCGAGATCTGTTTCTCAGTGACTGGGACGCCATTGATCGTCTCGCCCATGCTCATCGATCAATCGTATTACGAAAATCCGACGGAGGCCAGTGGCCCGGAAGAACCCATTTGCACGTGCCTCTGCCACCGCCCGCCAGTGGATCCCTTACACGAGACACATGAAATGCCGATGGGAGCCTCCTCCGAACCTACGACTACTCGGCGGCCGTGAGCGGCACGGGCTCGCCCCATGCCGCGAGCCGCGCCTCGAGCCCGGCGCGCACCGCGGGCCACTCGTCGACGATCACCGAGTACACCGCGCTGTCGCGCCATGAGCCGTCGGCGCGACGCTTGTGGCGACCAAGCACACCCTCGAACTGCGCGCCCATCCTCAGGATGGCGGCACGCGACCGGGCGTTGCGCGCGTCGGCCTGGAGCTTCACGCGGCCGAAGCCGTGCTCGAATGCGAGCGAGAGCAGAAGCAGCTTCGCCTCGGGATTCACGGCCGTGCCCCACACGCGCGGGTTGTACGCGGTCCAGCCGATGTGGGCGGACTCGCCCGGCAGGTCGAGGTCGCCGAGCTTCGTTGCGCCCACGACGGCGCCGTGGTCGGGCCCGCCCTCGAGCCGCACCGTGAACGGCATCGCGTCAGGGCCGCCGGAGTAGTACCCGAGGGCGAAACGGCCGAACGCCTCGGCGTCGGCGGGCAGGCCCGCGGGCCCGCCGCCGTACCCGCCTGCGAACACCTCTCGCTGACGCAGCGCGCGCTCGAGTTCGGGAACATCGGCCTCGTCGAACGGCGTCAGGCTGATGAACCGGCCGACCAGGGGCCGGTCGGCGGGGCGGGATGCGGTCACCCCGTCGAGTCTGGCACGGACCGGCGCTCCGCCCCTACGATGACCAGAGCAGCATTCCGAAGATGGAAGGTGGGGGTATGGGAGCTCTGGACGATCTCACGAAGAAGGCACAGGACTTCGTCGAGGAGAACAAGGACCAGATCCAGGAGGCATTGAACAGCGAGCAGGCCGAGGACATCAGCGACAAGGTGCTCGACGCCGTCTCCGACGCCGCGAAGAAGATCACGCCCGACGAGCACGACGCCAAGATCGACGACGTGCGCGCGAACATCGACGAGTCGATCGGCACCGAGCCGTAGGTCGCCGAGATCACGAAGGGGCGGATGTCGCGTGGTCGCGGCATCCGCCCCTTCGACGTTCCCGCCGAAACGTTCCCGGCAGCCCGGCAGCCTCCCGTCAGCGGAACGCCGCGCCCGGGTCGGGAACGAACCGCACCGCGTCGGCACCAGCGGCGCTCACCCTGCGGTGGTAGTCGGCCGGGGTGAACCCGGTGAAGCGCTTGACGTCGCGAATGACGTGCGACTGGTCGTAGTAGCCGGCCTCGACTGCCAGGTCGCTCCACGACGCGGTCGCGGCGACCGGCATCCGGTCGATGAGCCGGTGGAAGCGCACGAGCTCGGCGTACCGCTTCGGGGTGCTGCCGGTGGCACGACGGAAGCGCGCCACGAACGACGGATGCCCCAGACCGCACGCAGCGGCAATGGGGGCGATCGGCTGCGACGGGTCACGCTCCAACGCCGCGATCGCGTTTCGCACGACCGGGTCGGGCACCCGGCCGGCGCGCAGCCTGCCGGCCAGCACCGACTCGAGCGCGTCCAGCACCTCGTCGCCGCGCGCATCGGGCCCGAGCGCCGCCACGTCGTCGAGCCACGGTTGCGAGACGACCCTGCCGGCGAGCGCCTCGGGATCGAGCCCGAGCCGGCGCATCCCGTCGGCCCGCACCACGACGCCCGCGTTGATGATCGGATCGGGGTTCTCGCTCACGACGAACCGCGATCTCAGCCCACAGCTGAACCCGGCGCCGAGCGTGCGCCACGAGGCATCCGCCCCGTCGAGCACCCGGTAGGGGCGCGCAGCGAGGTTCACGACGAGGTACATGTCGGTCATCGGGAAGATGCGCTCGAATCGCGCCGGCGCCGCGCCGCGGAGGAACCACAGGCTGCGCACCGCTTCGGCGAGGTGGCCGCGCACGTCGCGCTGCTCATGCTCCACGGGTCCGCCTTTCGTGAATTCCATCCAATCGGATGCCGCCGCCGCCGGTCTAGCCTGCGGAACGAGGACTGGAGGCTCGACATGAAACCGGCGTTCACCGATGAGCAGACGATCGACGCCGCACCCGACGCGGTCTGGACCGCGCTGACGGACTGGGACGGGGCTCGGCACTGGATGCCGGGTGTCGAGTCGATGCGCGCCGACGGGCCGCTCGTGGTCGGCACGGTGCTGCACTTCGTCGCGAGGGGCAAGGAGCGCACGTCGACGATCACGGCGATCGAGCCCGGCCTGGCGGTCACGATGCGCAGCGCCGTCGGCGGCGTCACCGCGGACTACGCGTACACGATCGAACCAAGCCACACCGATGCCGCGGGCAGCCGCGTGCGACTCGACGCGGCCGTGGGTACCCGCGGGGTCATGACGCTGCTCGCACCCGTGATCCGCTCCGCCATCGCCCGCGAGGACGGCGCGCAGCTCACCCGGCTGAAGGCCTGGGTCGAGGGGGCGGTGTCGCCCGCGCACCCTGAGTGAGCGGGCGACGAAGGGCGCTCACCCCAGCAGGTCGTGCAGCTCCACGATCTCGTCGCGGCCGGGGCCGACGCCGATCGCCGAGATGCGGGAGCCGCTCATCGCCTCGAGCTCGCGCACGTAGCTCTTGGCGTTCGCCGGGAGCTCGTCGAACGAGCGGGCACCCGAGATGTCTTCCGTCCAGCCGGGGAATTCCTCGTACACCGGCACGGCGTGATGGAAGTCGGACTGCGACACGGGCACCTCGTCGACGCGCTGCCCGTCGACCTCGTACGCGACGGCGACGGGGATGCGCTCGAGGCCCGTGAGCACGTCGAGCTTCGTGAGCACGAAGTCGGTGACGCCGTTGACGCGCGCCGCGTAGCGGGCGATGGGGGCGTCGTACCAGCCGGTGCGGCGACGACGCCCGGTGGTCGTGCCGAACTCGTGGCCCTTCTCGGAGAGGAACTCGCCCCACTCGTCGAACAGCTCGGTGGGGAACGGGCCGGCGCCGACTCGCGTGGTGTACGCCTTGATCACGGCGATGACCCGGTCGATCCGGTTCGGCGCGATGCCCGAGCCGGTGACGGCGCCGCCGCTCGTCGCGTTCGACGAGGTGACGAACGGGTAGGTGCCGTGGTCGACGTCGAGCATCGTGGCCTGACCGCCCTCGAAGAGCACCGTCTCGCCGCGCTCCAGGGCCTGGTGCAGCAGCAGCGACGTGTCGGTGACCATGGGCCTGAGCCGGTCGACGTAGCCGAGCAGCTCGTCGACGATCTCGTCGACGCCGATCGCCCGGCGGTTGTAGACCTTCACGAGCAGGTGGTTCTTCTGGTCGAGTGCGCCCTCGACCTTCTGCCGCAGGATGTTCTCATCGAAGAGGTCTTGCAGGCGAAGGCCCACGCGGTTGATCTTGTCGGCGTACGCGGGGCCGATCCCGCGACCGGTGGTGCCGATCTGGCGTTTGCCGAGGAAGCGCTCGGTGACCTTGTCGAGGGTGCGGTGATATTGGGTGATGAGGTGCGCGTTCGCCGAGACGCGGAGCTTCGAGACATCCACGCCCCGGCTCTCGAGCCCTTCGAGTTCCTCGAAGAGCACCTCGATGTCGACGACGACGCCGTTGGCGATGACCGGCGTGACCCCGGGCGTCAGAATGCCCGACGGCAGCAGGTGCAGCGCGTACTTCTCCTCGCCGATGACGACGGTGTGCCCCGCGTTGTTGCCGCCGTTGAACTTGACGACGTAGTCGAGGCGCGAGCCGAGCAGGTCGGTCGCCTTGCCCTTGCCCTCGTCGCCCCACTGTGCACCGATCAGTACGGCTGCGGGCATGTCAGTCCTCTCCTGCCGCGTCGACGGCGGTGGGTTCGGCGAGCGGCTCGCCGGTGTGCGCTTCGGTTCCGGATGCCGCGTCGAACACGCCTGCGGCACCGACGACGGTGATCAGCTGGGTGGGTGTGAACTCGGAGGCGATGCGCGCCGGGGCCTCGGCGTCGGCGGACGCGAGCTCGTCGGCGGCGCGCGCGGCACGACCGTCGAGGCCGAGCTGGACGGCGGCGCGACGCTCGGCGTCGAGGGCGCGCAGGTAGGCCCGGTTGGGCTCGTCGGACCAGGGCACGGGCGAGCCGGGCGTCCAGCCGACGGAGGCGAGCTGCTCACGGGCGAGGTCGACGGCCACCGTCGCGTAGGCGAGCGCGTCGACCCACCGCCCCCCGGAATCGGCGGCATCGGCGAGCTCGGCCCATGCGAGGGGCGACGACGGGTGCTCCGCCACAACGGATGCCACGGAGGCACGGTCCGCCTCGGCGAGCGCCCGGCGCACCTCGGCTTCGTCGGCGAGCGACGCCCCGTTCTCGGGTGTTGATCGGTCTGCGGCCACACCCAACCCTATCGCGGCGGTGTTTCACGTCCCGTCGGGCCGCGGCATCCGCTCGAAGTAGGCTGGAGGCCATGTCGAAAGTCCTCTCCTCCCTTCCCGTCGGCGAACGCGTCGGCATCGCCTTCTCCGGCGGGCTCGACACCTCGGTCGCGGTTGCGTGGATGCGCGAGAAGGGCGCCGTGCCGTGCACCTACACGGCCGACATCGGGCAGTACGACGAGCCCGACATCGCGGCGGTGCCCGGCCGGGCGAAGGAGTACGGCGCCGAGATCGCGCGGCACGTCGACGCGAAGGCCCCGCTCGTGGAAGAAGGCCTCGTCGCGCTGCAGTGCGGCGCGTTCCACATCCGATCGGGCGGCAAGACCTACTTCAACACGACCCCGCTCGGCCGTGCGGTCACCGGCACGCTGCTCGTGCGCGCGATGAAGGAGGACGGCGTCGACATCTGGGGCGACGGCTCCACCTACAAGGGCAACGACATCGAGCGGTTCTACCGCTACGGTCTGATGGCCAACCCGCGCCTGCGCATCTACAAGCCGTGGCTCGACGCCGCGTTCGTCACCGAGCTCGGCGGCCGCAAGGAGATGAGCGAGTGGCTGGTCGCCCGCGGGTTCCCCTATCGCGACTCCGCCGAGAAGGCATACTCGACCGACGCGAACATCTGGGGCGCGACGCACGAGGCGAAGAAGCTCGAGCACCTCGACACCGGCCTCGACATCGTCGAGCCGATCATGGGCGTCGCCGCCTGGCGCGACGACGTCGAGGTCGCCACCGAGGAGGTGTCGATCCGTTTCGATGCCGGACGGCCCGTCGCGATCAACGGCGCCGAGTTCCCCGACGCCGTCGCGCTCGTCTACGAGGCGAACGCGATCGGCGGGCGGCACGGGCTCGGGGCATCCGACCAGATCGAGAATCGCATCATCGAGGCGAAGTCGCGCGGCATCTACGAGGCGCCCGGCATGGCGCTGCTGCACATCGCGTACGAGCGTCTGCTCAACGCGATCCACAACGAGGACACGATCGCGAACTACTACGCCGAGGGGCGCCGCCTCGGCCGTCTCATGTACGAGGGGCGCTGGCTCGACCCGCAGTCGCTCATGCTGCGCGAGTCGATCCAGCGCTGGGTGGGCTCGGCCGTCACCGGCGAGGTCACCCTGCGCCTGCGCCGCGGCGACGACTACACGATCCTCGACACGCAGGGCCCGGCGCTCAGCTACCACCCCGACAAGCTCTCGATGGAGCGCGTCGGCGACGCGGCATTCGGCCCCGAGGACCGCATCGGCCAGCTCACGATGCGCAACCTCGACATCGCCGACTCGCGCGCCCGCCTCGAGCAGTACGCGGCGCAGGGCATCGTCGGCGGCGCGACCGCCGAGCTCGTCGGCGACCTGAAGTCGGGCGGTGGCGTCGAGATCATGGCGGGCGAGGTCGAGACCGACCTCGAGGCGGCGACGGATGCCGCGAACGAGGCCGCCGCGTTCGACCTCGGCACCGACTGAGCAGACCGCCACGCCGCCGCTCTTCACCCTCGGGCGGCCTCGGTGCCATACTCGGACCACTGCCCGACGTGCCGCACCGGTCGCCGGGCACGCGACCGGACTGGGGAGGGCGCGATGGCCGTCGTGGGTGCGATCCGAACGGGCGAGCGGCCGTGAGCGCCGAGCTCGCGGTCATCGTCGGCGTCGCGCTCGTGCTCGCCGACCTGGCGATCCGCATCGCGGCGCTCATCATCGTCCCGCGTGATCGCAAGCCGACGGCGGCGATGGCGTGGCTGCTCGCGATCTTCCTCATCCCGTTCGTCGGGATCCTGCTCTTCCTCCTCATCGGCAACTCCAAGCTGCCGAAGCGGCGGCGCGAGCGTCAGCAGGAGATCAACCGGATGATCGCCGAGCGCGCCGATCGGCTCGATCTCGCCGCCGACGGGGCGGCGTGGCCCACGTGGTTCGCCTCGGTCGTGGAGCAGAACCGGCGCCTCGGCGCACTCCCCGCGCTGAGCGGCAACGCCGCGCGCCTCATCGGCGACTACCAGGGCTCGATCGATGCGATGGCCGCCGACGTCGACACGGCGGAGCGCTTCGTGCACGTGGAGTTCTACATCGTCTCGTTCGACGAGACGACGAAGGGATTCTTCGCCGCGATGGAGCGGGCGGTGCAGCGGGGGGTGACCGTGCGGGTGCTGCTCGACGCCGTGGCATCGAAGCGCGTGTCGAACCACGACGCGACGTTCGCCGAACTCGACCGGATCGGCGTGCGGTGGAGCTTCATGCTCCCCGTCGGCGTCGGCCGGGGCACGTACCAGCGCCCCGATCTCCGCAACCACCGAAAGCTCGTCGTCGTTGACGGCCTCGTCGGCTACACGGGCTCCCAGAACCTCATCGACCGAAGCTATAACTCCGAGAAGAACCTCAAGCGCGGCCTGAAGTGGCAGGAACTCGTGACGCGCGTCACCGGCCCGACCGTCACCGCGCTCAACGTCGTCTTCCTCTCCGACTGGTATGCCGAGACCGACGAGCTGCTCGGCGACGACGAGAACCTGCCGGCCGGCGAGGTTCCGTTCGACAGCTCCCCCGACGCCCTCGTCTGCCAGGTCGTCCCGAGCGGACCGGCGTTCGAGGGAGAGAACAACCTGCGCCTGTTCCTCGCGCTCGTGAACGCGGCGCAGGAGCGGGTGATCATCACCAGCCCGTACTTCGTGCCCGACGAGGCGATGCTGTACGCGATCACGTCGGCACGACTCCGTGGTCTCGACGTGCAGCTGTTCGTCTCCGAGATCGGCGACCAGGGTTCGGTCTGGCACGCCCAGCGTTCGTACTACGGCGCGCTGCTGCGTGCGGGCGTGCACATCTGGCTGTACCCGGGCCCCTTCATCCTGCACGCGAAGCACCTGTCGATCGACGACGATGTCGCCGTGATCGGCTCGAGCAACATGGACATCCGCTCGTTCGCCCTCAACTTCGAGGTCTCGCTCCTCGTGCGGGGTGCCTCGTTCGTCGCGGGCATGCGCGAGGTCGAGGCCGGCTACCGCGCGATCGGCCGCGAGCTCACGCTCGAGGAGTGGGAACGCGAGCCGGCATCCGCGAAATTCCTCGACGGCATCGCACGGCTCACATCAGCGCTCCAGTAGGCGGACAGGCCGGCCGGCAGAAGGGAGAGACGGATGCTGCAGGCCATCGGGCACATCCTGCCGATCGCGCTCGCCGTGGCATTGAGCTCGGTGCCGATCATGGCCACGATCCTCATCCTGCTCTCACCCCGGCGCGCGCAGTCGGCCATTCCGTTCCTCATCGGCTGGGTGCTCGGCATCGTGTCGGTCGTCTCGCTCTGCACGCTCGCCGCCCAGGCGATCCCGACGTCGCGCTCCTCGAGACAGCCCGACACCGTGATCGGCATCGGCGAGATCGTCGTCGGCTCGGCGCTCATCGTGATCGGAATCGTCGCGTGGCGTCGCGCACGGGCGAACCCGTCGGCGGACATGCCGAAGTGGCTGAGCGCCGTCGGCTCGCTCCGCCCATGGGCGTCGTTCGGCGTGGCCTTCGCACTCAATGTGCGGCCGAAGGGCCTGCTGCTCGCGATCGCCGCCGGGCTCGCGCTGCGCGGCGACGACCTCTCGTTCGGGCAGTCGGTGGTCGCCATCCTCGTCTACACGATCATCGGGTCGTCGACGGTCGCGGTTCCGATCATCGTGTCGCTCGCGGCACCCGAGCGGATGGAGCCACGTCTCCTGTCGGCGAAGGACTGGATCACCCGCAACAACGGGGCGATCACGTCACTCATCCTCGCGCTGATCGGCGTGGTGATCATCGGAACGGGACTGGGCCGCCTCTGACCCGAACGGAGGCCGCGACATCCGCGATTCCGGATGCCCCAACCGAGCGTCAGGCGGGCGTCTGCTGGTGCGCGGCGACGTGCCACGCGCCGTCGTCGTAGAGGTAGGTCGTCGACATGCGGAGGTTCGCGGTGTCGTCGCCGCGGCGGGCGACGGCCCGGTAGACGAGCACGCCCGCGTGATCGCCGAGCCGGATGACGGCGGGCTCGTGCAGCTCGTACGAATCCCACGGCGGCATGCTGCGGAGCGCCGCGCGCACCTCGTCGCGGCCGAGCACGGCACCCTCGACGACCATGAGCGCATCGCGGGTCATCGCCCGCTGGTAGTGCTCGCCGCCGCGGCCGTCGAGGATCGCCTTCCATCCGGCGTGTTCCTCGTGCAGCAGGCGGGCGGGCAGATCGTCGGTGATCTCGGTCATGCTCTCACGGTAACCGCGATGGGATGCCGCGGAAAGGGCGCGCGACATCCGCGACCCGTCAGAGCCAGCCGCGGCGCTTGAAGATGAGGTAGAGGGTGAGCGCGAAGCCGCCCATGAGCGCGAGGGCGACCGGGTAGCCCCACACCCAGTCGAGCTCGGGCATGTGCGTGAAGTTCATGCCGTAGACCGTGCCGATGAGCGTGGGCGCGAAGATGATCGCCGCCCAGCTGGAGATCTTCTTGACCTCCTCGCTCTGCGTGAGATTCGTCTCGCTGAGCCGCTTCATCTCGTCGTTCTGGCGCTGGCCGACGAGGGTCGCGTGCACCTGCAGGGCGTTCTGCAGCAGCTGGCGGAACGAGTCGGCGCGCTCCACGACGCGGATCGAGTGGTCCTGGACGTCGCGCAGGTACCGCCGCAGCTCGAGGTCGACGCCGTACTTGTCGAAGCCGCGCTCGAGGGCGGCGAACATGTCGAGCAGCGGACGCGTCGCCCGCTGCAGCTCCATGACCTCGCTCGCGAGATCGTAGATCCGGCGGGTGACCAGCGGGTCGCCGTTGAAGAGCTGCTCCTCGATCTCGTCGATGTCGTTCTCCAGCCCCGCGAGCACGGGCGAGTACTCGTCGACGACCTCGTCGAGCACCGCGTAGAGCACCGCCTCGGGGCCCTTCTCGAGCAGCTCGGGCGCGGCCTCGAGACGGCGCCGCACCCTGCCGAGGTCGGGCGACTCCGCGCGGCGGATGGTGACGGCGAAGTCGCGACCGATGAACACGTGCACCTCGCCGAACTCCACCGCCTCCACGTCGTCGAGGTAACGCGCCGGCCGCAGCACCACGAACAGCGTGTCGCCGTAGCGCTCGAGCTTCGCACGCTGGTGGCCCTTGCGTGCATCCTCGATCGCGAGATCGTGCAGCTCGAACTCGCCCGAGAGCGCATCGAGCTCCTCCAGGGTCGGCCGGTAGAGGCCGATCCACGCGAATCCGCCGTGCGCGGCTCGGGTCTCGAAGGTCTCCGCGAGGGTCGCGGGCGTGGCGACCCGCAGGCCGCCCCGGTAGATCGCGTTGTCGACGACGGGCATCGGGGCAAGTCTGGCCTGCGGCCGGGTCCGTGGTCTCCCGACACGCGGCAGCGGCGGACGGATGCCGCGAGCCCGCGCCGCGCGACGCCGTCAGGGACGGGCGTGCCCGCGCACCCACTCGTGCATGACGATCGCGGCCGCCGCGCTCGCGTTGATGGATCGCGTCGAGCCGTACTGCGTGATCTCGACCACGACGTCGGCCGCCGCGAGCGCCTCGGCGCTGAGGCCCGGGCCCTCCTGGCCGAAGAGCAGCACGCACCGCTCGGGCAACTCCACGCCGTCGACCGGCAGCGACCCATCGACGTTGTCGACCCCGACGATCGGCAGGGCCTCGGCCCTGGCCCATGCGACGAAGTCGGCGACATCCGGATGGTGCAGCACGTGCTGGTAGCGGTCGGTGACCATGGCGCCGCGCTTGTTCCAGCGGCGGCGGCCGATGATGTGCACGGTCTCGGCGGCGAAGGCGTTGGCGGTTCGCACGATCGAGCCGATGTTCAGGTCGTGCTGCCAGTTCTCGATCGCGACGTGGAACGGATGCCGCCGCGTGTCGAGGTCGGCGACGATCGCGTCCATGCGCCAGTACCGGTAGCGGTCGACGACGTTGCGGGTGTCGCCCCGCGCGAGCAGCTCGGGGTCGTAGCGCGGATCGTCTGGCCATGCCTGGTCGCCACCGGGCCACGGGCCGACGCCGTGCGGCAGGGTCGGCTCGGGGTGCTCGGGCTCGGTCCCGGGCCCGTGGCTCTCGTCGATCACGCTGCAACGCTACCCGCGAAGGCCCATCCCTGGGAGCGCCGCCGAGCCGCGGCCCCCGGACGTTGCACGTGTTTCGGCACTGCTTTTCGGTACGCCGAAATATGTGTACGATTTCGGTATGCCGAAATCACCGGATGCCGCGACGATGCCATCCTCCGCCAGTGACGAATCGCCCGCGCCACGGGTGTCGCCCACGCCACGGGTGTCGCCCACGCCCGCCGCCCCGCGCCCGCGACCGACCGCGACCTCCGTGCCGCGCCTCGCGTGGCTGATCGGGCCCGCCCTCGTCGCCGGCGTCGCGTATCTCGACCCGGGCAACGTCGCCAGCAATATGACGGCCGGGGCGCAGTACGGGTACCTGCTCGTGTGGATCGTCGTGCTCGGCAACGTCATGGCATGGCTCATCCAGTACCTCTCGGCGAAGCTCGGCGTGGTCACCGGCAAGAGCCTGCCCGAGGTGCTCGGCGAACGCCTCGGCAATCGCTGGGGGCGGCGAGCGTACTGGCTGCAGGCCGAACTCGTCGCGATGGCGACCGACCTCGCCGAGGTCATCGGCGGCGCCGTCGCCCTCAACCTGCTGTTCGGGGTGCCGCTCGTCTGGGGCGGCCTCATCACCGGGGCCGTCTCGCTCCTGCTGCTCGTGATCCAGTCGCGGCGCGGTGCCCGGCCGTTCGAGTTCGTGATCGTCGGGCTGCTCGTCATCATCGCGGTCGGATTCAGCGTGGGCGTCATCGTCGCGCCGCCCGACCCGGCCGGCCTGTTCGCGGGGCTGGTGCCGCGGTTCGCCGACACGAACTCGGTGCTGCTCGCGGCATCCATCCTCGGCGCCACGATCATGCCGCACGCGATCTATGCTCACTCCGCGCTCAGTCGCGACCGGTTCGCTCCGAGCCGCAGGCCCGCGGGCGGCGACGCGGGCCGGCACGAGTTCGCCGAGCCCATCGAGGCCGGCCGCGGCATCCCGACCGCCCGGCTGCTCGTCGCCACGCGTTGGGACGTGTCGATCGCGATGCTCATCGCCGGCTCGGTGAATCTCTGCATCCTCCTGCTCGCCGCCGCGAACCTCGCGGGTGTCGAGGGCACCGACAGTCTCGAGGGCGCGTATGCCGCCCTGGGCAGCTCGCTCGGCCCCGTCATCGCGACCCTCTTCGCGGTGGGCCTGCTCGCCTCGGGTCTCGCGTCGACCTCGGTCGGCGCGTACGCCGGCGCCGAGATCATGCACGGACTGCTGCATGTGCGGGTTCCGCTGCTCGCCCGCCGGCTCGTGACGCTCATCCCGGCGATCGTGATCCTCTCCCTCGGCTTCGACCCCACGATCTCGCTCGTGCTCAGCCAGGTCGTGCTCTCGTTCGGCATCCCGTTCGCGCTCGTGCCCCTCGTCGCGATCACGGCGAAGCGCGGCGTGCTCGGCCGGTTCGCCAACCACTGGGTCACGACCGCGCTCGGGGTCGCGGCATCCGTCTTCCTCATCACCCTGAACGGCGTGCTGCTCTGGCTCGTGTTCACCGGCGCCTGAACCCGCACGTCCTCGCTCCCGGGGTGCTTTCCGGCCGGACTGGGATGGGCGCGTTGATGGAAGTGGCCGGAATGCACCCCGGGAGTGGCCGGACCGCCCGGTATCCTGAGGCCGATGCCTGCCACGAGCCCCGCGATCGAGGACTACCTGAAGACGGTGTACGCCCACACCGAGTGGCAGCCCGACGCCATCACGCCGAAGGTGCTCGCCGACCGGCTCGGCGTCGCGCCGTCGTCGGTCACCGAGATGGTGAAGAAGATGGCCGCGGCCGGCCTCGTGTCGCACGTGCCGTACGGCGCCGTGCGGCTGACCGACGCGGGGAGGGCCCAGGCGCTCGCCGTCGTGCGACGGCACCGGCTCATCGAGACGTGGCTCGTGCGGGAGATGGGCTACGGATGGGACGAGGTGCACGACGAGGCCGAGATCCTCGAGCACGCCATGTCCGACCGGCTCCTCGAGGCGATCGACGAGCGGCTCGGGCGGCCGGTGCGCGACCCGCACGGCGACCCCATCCCGTCGGTCGACGGCACGCTCCAGCGCCGACCGACGGTACTGCTCGCCGAGGCGCCTGCAGGCCACAAGGGTGCCGTCGTGCGCATCAGCGACCGCGATCCCGCCGTGCTCCGCTCACTCGACGAGGCAGGCATCGGGCTCGATGCGAAGCTCAGGGTGACGGATGCCGCCGCGGCATCCGTCACCGTCGCCGTCGACGACCGAGCGCATGCCCTGCCCCGGCGCGCGGCCGAGGCGATCTGGGTCACCGCCTGAGCCCAGCGCCTGCCCTGATCGAGCGGCGGCGTGGCGGGTCGGCGAACGGCATCCGCTGTTCATCGGGCCGTGACATCCGCGCCATAGGCTTGACGCATGGGACGACGACGCGACGAGGTCGAGTGCTGGCTCACCGACATGGACGGCGTGCTCGTGCACGAGAGTCACGCGCTGCCTGGCGCCGCCGAGCTGCTGCGGCAGTGGGAGGACGCGGGCACGCCCTACCTCGTGCTCACGAACAACTCGATCTTCACCGCGCGCGACCTCTCGGCGCGGCTCCGCGCGAGCGGCCTCAACGTGCCCGAGGAGCGCATCTGGACGTCGGCGCTCGCGACGGCCGACTTCCTGAAGCAGCAGCTGCCGGGCGGCACGGCGTTCGTGATCGGCGAGGCCGGCATCCTCACCGCATTGCATGACGCCGGGTTCGTGATGACCGAGACGAACCCCGACTTCGTGGTCGTCGGCGAGACCCGCAACTACTCGTTCGAGGCGATCACCAAGGCGATCCGGCTCATCGGCGCGGGCTCGCGGTTCATCGTCACCAATCCGGATGCCACGGGGCCGTCGGCCGAGGGCCCGTTGCCCGCGACCGGGGCGATCGCGGCGCTCATCACGAAGGCCACCGGCAGGGAGCCCTACGTCGTCGGCAAGCCGAACCCGATGATGTTCCGCTCGGCGCTCAACAAGATCGGCGCGCACTCCGAGAACACGGCGATGATCGGCGACCGCATGGACACCGACATCGTCGCCGGCATCGAGGCGGGCCTGCACACCATCCTCGTGATGACGGGCATCAGCGACCAGGCCGAGATCGAACGGTATCCGTTCCGCCCCGAGGAGATCCTCACGGGCGTGCACGAGCTCGTGGCGGCCGAGCCGGTCGAGGTCGAGCTGTAGCACGTTCGAGGCGTACCGGAGGTCTCGGGAGCACACCTCCGACGCGCGCGGCTTCCGGTTCCCTCCGCGCGCCTTCCGCGGCGGCGTCGCCTACCTCGCGGGCGCCGGCGCGCGGGTCCGCCGCCAGGACGCCGCATCAGGCCAGACGCGAGACGGATGCCGCGAGCATCCCCCAGAACCGGTCGACGTCGAGCCCCGTCGCGACCCACGCGTTGGGCTCGCGACGGAGCATCCCATCGAAGTCGACGCTCGTCGCGCCGACCGTCTCGGTTCCGGCGAGCTCGACGTCGAGGCGCGTGTGCACGAGCTCGACCGAGCCGGGATCGGCGAGCACCGCGACCGCGACCGGGTCGTGCAGCGGCCCGTCGGGCATGCCGAAGACCTCGTCGTTCGTGCGGCAGAAGAAGTCGAGCAGCTCGTCGCCGAACGCGGCCGTGCGGTTGCCGACGGCCGCGAGCCGCTCACGCACCGCCGCCGTCACGAGCGCGCGGTGCGTGACGTTCAGCCCCACCATCGTGAACCGGATGCCGCTGCCGACCACGATCGCGAGCGCCTCGGGGTCGACCCACGCGTTGAACTCCGCGTACGGCGTGACGTTGCCGCGCCCGGTCGAGCCGCCCATCCACACGATCTCGCGGATGCGGCCGGCGAGGTCCGGCCGGTCGCGCAGGAACACGGCGACGTTCGTGATCGGCCCGGTTGCCACGATCGCCACGGGCTCGGATGCCGCGAGCAACGTGTCGGCGATGAGCTCGGTCGCCCCGCGCGCATCGAGCGGCACCGTCGGTTCGGGCAGCACCGGACCGCCCAGCCCGTTCTCGCCGTGGATCCACTCGGCGGTCTCGAGCACGCGGCTGAGCGGGCCCTCGGCGCCCGCGGCGACCGGCACGCCCATCACACCGGCGACGGTGAGGGCGACACGTGCATTCCGGCTCGTGTGCTCGAGCGGGACATTGCCGCCGACCGCGGTCACCGCGACCAGCTCGAGCGACGGATGCCCCGCCGCGAGCCACAGCGCGAAGACGTCGTCGTGCCCGGGGTCGCAGTCGACGATGACGGGGATGCTCATGCCGTCGCGTCGCCCGCGTCGTCGGCCGCGCCTCCCGCCGCGTCCCACGCGTCACCCGCCTCGTCGAGCCCGGCCGCGCGCAGCACGGCGTCGCGCGGTGCGTACGCGTCGACCGTGCCTCGCGCCTGCACGGCGAGGGCGCCGGCGGCGACCGCGATGCGGAGCGCCTCCTCGAGCGGGCGCCCCTCGGCGAGGAACGCCGCGAGCGTGCCGGTGAACCCGTCGCCTGCGCCGGTCGTGTCGACGGCGTCGACGCTCGGCGCCGCGGCCGTCCACGAGCCCTCGCCGGATGCCGCGACGGCGCCCGCCGCCCCGAGCGTCACGACGACCGAGCGAGCGATGCGCCCGACGGCGGATACCGCGTGCTCGCGCCATTCGTCGAGGGATGCCGCCGCGGCATCCGTGCCGACGCCCACCGCCCGCGCCTCGTGCTCGTTCACGACGAGCGGGTCTGCGGCGGCGAGCGTCGGCTCGGCGACCGCGGCGGGTGGGGCGAGGTTCAGGACGAACCGCACCCCGGCGTCGTCGGCGACCGCGGCGAGGCGGTCGATCGTCGCCACGGGCAGCTCACCCTGGGTGAGCACGAGCGCGGCGCTCACGATGCGGGCGCGCTCGGCGTCGACGACCTCGGGGGTGAGGGCGAGGTTCGCGCCGCCGGTGACGATGATCGAGTTCTCGCCCGAGTCGGCGACGGTGATCTGGGCGACGCCGGTCGGGGCATCCGGATGCCTCGCAATCGCGCCGGTGGGCAGGCCGAACCGTGCCAGGGTCGCGATCGCGAAGTCCCCCGTGGCGTCGGCCCCGATTCGGGCGACGAGGTCGACCGGTGCGCCGGCCACGTGCGCGGCGACCGCCTGGTTCGAGCCCTTGCCGCCGAGGGCGACCTGGAAGCCGTGCGACAGGATCGTCTCGCCCGGCTCGGGGAAGGACGCGACGTAGCTCGTCGAGTCGACGTTGAGTGAGCCGAACACGACGACCCGACCGGATGCCGCCACGCTACGCCGCAGGTCCGGGGCCGGTGATCGAACCCGTCAGCGGTTCGCCGCCCGCGCGGTTCGCGAAGCAGTAGTAGGTGCGCTCGCCGCTCGCCCACTGCTCCTCGGTGACGGGGAACGCGGCCTGCACCTGCAGATCGGGCATGCCGGCCACCAGGGCGAGGTCGATGATGCCGTCGGCACGGCAGAGATCGCCCATCTGCGCGGCGATCCCGGCCTCGCCGGGGAACGGAGCGGCGGCGTCGCCGGCGAGCTCGCCGCGGTAGACGAGTTGCGCCGCGTGCGGAGCCGCGCAGTCGGCGACGGTGAACTCCTCTTCCCACACCGACACGAACGGGTCGATGCACTCGCCGCCGAAGAGGGTGTTCCACGCGTGCACGCCCACGGGCTGCGGGGCCGTGGGTTCGGCCACCGGCACCTCGACCTCGCCCGGCGCGGCCGACGTTCCTGCAGCCTGGTCACCGCCGCCACCAGGCGACAGCAGCGTTCCGACGTAGAACAGCCCCGCCAGAACGACCGCGACGACGAGGGCGCCGGCGACCCAGAGCAGAGTGCGCGTCGTGCGGTTGCCGCCGCCGGTGCCGCCGCTCGACCCGGTGCCGGTGCCGCGGCCAACGCCGCCCACGCCGCCGGCGCCGGTGGGCCGGGGCGCGACGCGCGGGGCGCCCATGGCGGGCGGTGCGGCAGGAGGCCGCGCGGGTGCTGCGGCCGGAGGCCATGCGGGAGCGACCGGTTGCGGCGGCGCCCCGAAGAGCGCGGCCAGCGGGTCGTCGTCGTGCGTCGCGGGGGGAGCGGCCCGCGGGGCGGGCTCCGACGTCGGCAGCGCCACGGTCGGCGCGGGCTCGAACGGCGACGCGAGCGCTACCGGCGGCTCGAACGGCGCGAAGGGCTGGGGCTCCAGGCGCTCGGCGACCGCGGGCTCCGGAACGTCGACGTCGTCATCGACATCGGCGGTGAGGAACGGCGAGGCCGCCGCTCCGAACGTCCGGGACGCCGCCGACGCAGCGGCCGAAGCATCCGCCTTCGGGTCTACGGCCGTCGGATCGGGAGTGAGGTTCCAGGCGTACCCGGTCTCGGCGATTCCCCGGGCGATCTCGGAGTCCGCCTCGGATTCGCCCGTGGGCTCGTCGCCGTCGCCGCCGAACGCCAGGCCGAGCGCATCGAAGTCGTCGTCGGGCTGGGTCGGGGGAGTGCCGCCGACGGGCGGCGTGGCGATGCCGGCGTTCCGATCCACCGGCACCTCGGCACCGGGGTCGACATCGTCCTTCCTCGGCCGGGCCGTTCCCGATCCGAGCGCTGCGAGCAGGTCGTCGACGGGCTCGCCGCGCTGGGGATCGTGCTGTCGCGACCGATCGTCGCCATCGGAGGCCGAGGCGAACGCGGGGAACGGCGCGCGCCCGCCCGCCGTGTCGGGCTCGGGCGGAGCCTGCGGCGCGGCAGGTGCCGAGTCATCGGCGTCGGTGAGTGCAGCCCAGAGCTCGTCGTCGACGGGGCGCGGCGCCGGGGCCGGGGCCGGTCGTTCGTCCCATCCAGAGGGAGCGGTGGGCGGGGTGATCGGATGCCGCGGTGGCGTCGGCGCGGGCGTCGGATCGGTCACGGGCGTGAACGTGCTCCGTGCGACCGGCGGCGGCGTGAAGCCGGCGAACGGCGCCGGGTCGGCCTCGGGTTCGTCCGAGCCCCACGTGAGCGCGAACGGCGCGGTCGGCGTCACAGGTCCGGCCGGCGGTTCGACAGGGGCCGGCGGGTCGACGAAGGCCGGCGGGTCGACGAAGGCCGGCGGCCCGACCAAGGCCGGCGGGTCGACCGGAGTCGGCGGATCGACAGGGGCCGGCGGTTCGATCGCGTCGGCCGCCGACGCAGCGCCGACCACGGGGAGGGCACGCGTCGCGGCATCCGGAGCCGTCGTCGGCTCAGCCAGCGAGAACCAGTCGAGCACCTCCTCGCTCGGCGAAGGGTCGGAGGCAGGCGGCGGGGCCGCGGGCGGCACGTCGGCGTCGGACGGTGCGACGGGCGGCTCGCGACGGGTGGGCGTCGGCCCCTGCGCGAGTTGTGCGAGCAGCCAATCGGCGTCGTCGGAGTCTCGTCCGTCGCGATTCATCAATCCAATCCCAGATCTTCGAGGCCGATCGCGGCCAGATACGGCACGCCGGTCGCCTCGATCACCTCTCGGGCGCCCGTCGCGCGGTCGACGACGACGGCGACGGCGACGACCTCGGCGCCCGCGGTGCGGAGCGCCTCGATGGCCTTCAGCGGCGAACCGCCCGTGGTCGACGTGTCCTCGAGCACGATGACACGCCTGCCCGCGACATCCGGCCCTTCGACCTGCTTGCCGCGCCCGTGGTCCTTCGGCTCCTTGCGCACGACGAACGCGTCGTACGCGAGCCCGCGCGCGGCGCCCTGGTGGAGCACGGCGGCGGCGATGGGGTCGGCGCCCATCGTCATGCCGCCCACTGCGGCGACATCCGGAACCTCCGCGATGAGGTCGAGCATGACCTGGCCGATGAGCGGTGCGACGCGGTGATCGAGGCTGACCTTGCGGAGGTCGACGTAGTAGGTCGCCTTCTTGCCGCTCGTGAGCGTGAAGTCGCCATGGAACACCGCGTCAGCGGAGATGTGCTCGATGAGCTTCCGACGGGCGTCAGTGTTCTGGGGCGCAAGGGTCACCCGAATACTCTACGTCGCCGTGCCTGAGAAGCGGTGGTCGGATGCCGCGGCCGCACCCCGCCCGAACTGCGAAGGGCCGCTCCGCGGGGTGTCCCTCCCCCGCGCAGCGGCCCTGCTCCGGGACGGGCCCGGGTCAGTCGCGACGACCTAGACGGTGAGCGCGAACGTCTCTCGCGGCTGGCGGCGGTAGCCGTCGCGCCCGGTGACGACGAACGAGCTGACGAGTCCGATCGTCGAGACGATGCCGAGGATGAGCATGATGGTGAACACGTGGGTTCCCTTCGATGGAAGCGGCTGGATCGTCGAGCGACGGAGGCGCCGTTGCACGTGTTCGACATGTCCATTGTTGCGCCGAAAACTGTTCAGCACAAGCGCACAATACTTCACTGATGGTTTAGCATTCCTACATGGATGTTCGACGGCTCGATCTGCTCAGGGAACTCGCGGAGCGCGGCAGCGTCACGGCGACAGCCGAGGCCACCTGCCGCACTCCCTCGGCGGTCTCGCAACAGCTCAAGGTGCTCGAGCGCGAGGCCGGCATGCCCCTCACCGAGCGCAGCGGGCGCGGACTGGTGCTGACGAGGGCAGGACAGGCACTCGCCCGCAGTGCGACGGATGTCGCGATCGCCCTCGAGCGCGCCGACGCGCTGTGGGACGAGTTCCGCAACGACCCGAGCGGTGAGGTCACTCTGCTCACCTTTCCGACCATCGGCGCCGCGCTCCTTCCGAGCGTGATGGCCGACCTCGCCCAGGTGGCCGGCCTCGACGTGCACTGCACCGACCTCGACCCCGAGCTCGCTGAGTTCCCCGACCTCGCCTCCGACTTCGACATCGTGCTCGCGCACACGATGCCCGGGGCACTTCCATGGGGCGGGCGCGGACTGAAGGTCGTGCCGCTCCTGACCGAGCCGCTCGACATCGGCCTGCCGGCGGGGCATCGGCTCGCGGGCCGATCCCATGTCACGCCGGCCGACCTCGTCGGCGAGACGTGGCTCGGGGTGCCACCGGGCTTCCCGTTCGAGCGTCTCCTGCACGCGGTCGAGCAGCAGTCGGGGCAGCGAGTGAACGTCGGGCAGCGGTTCAGCGACATGCGCATCATCGAGGCGTTCATCGAAGCCGGCCTCGGCATCGCGTTCGTTCCCCGGGTCACGTCGGGCGTCGTTCCGTCGGGCGTCGCGCTGAAGCCGCTGCGAGGCCTCCCCGCCGCTCGCCAGATCGTCGCACTCATGCGGCCGGATGTCGCGGAGCGCCTCGCCGTGCGCACCGTGCTCGACGTGCTCGTGGCGTGTGCCGCACGGCTCGAGCAGGAGCACGCCGCCTGAGCGTGCGGCATCCGCGAACCGTGACGCGCATTCCGCCCGGGTGCGGCGCGGCATCCGCGAACTAGACTCCTCGATCATGAGCGACGACGCCATCCTGTTCGACGTACGCGACGGGCTCGCGCACATCACCCTCAACCGGCCATCGCGACTCAATGCCGTCGACCCCGAGGCCATCGGGCTCTGGCAGTCGATCGCCCACGAGGTCGCCGAGCGAGATGACGTCGGCGCCGTGCTCTTCGACGCGAACGGGCGCGCGTTCTGCGCGGGCGGCGACGTGCTCGCGATGTCGGCGCTCGCCGCTGGCGAACCGGACGCGGGCGGAGTGGTCGAGCGTCTCGCGGATCGGATCCACGACGGCCACCGCACGCTCCGCGAGAGCGCCAAGCCGATCGTCGCGGCCGTACAGGGCGCGGTGGCGGGCGGCGGACTCGGGTTCATGCTCGTCGCAGACGTCGTCGTGGCATCCGACCGCGCGACCTTCGCGAGCAGGTACTCCGACATCGCCCTCACGCCCGACTGCGGCGTGAGCACGTTGCTGCCCGAGGCGATCGGCACGCGCCGAGCGCTCGAGCTCACCCTCACCCGGCGGGGGCTCTCGGCGGCCGAGGCGCTCGACTGGGGGCTCGTCACCGAGGTCGTCGCGGCCGAGGCCCTCGACGCCCGCGCGCGCGAGATCGCCGCGTCGTGGCTCACCGGCGCGACCGGCGCGTTCGGGCAGGCGAAGCGGCTCGTGCGCTCGGGACCCCGCAGGAGCTTCCAGGACGCGCTCGACGACGAGGCGCGCACCATCGGCGCGGCGTTCGAGACTCCCGAGGCGCGGGCGGCCATCGCCGCGTTCGCCGCGGCGTCCGTGAAGCGGACCGAGGGCGGCCGCGCGGCGATCTGACCGCGGGGGTGGAGCGACGTCGGAAGAGCGTCGGAAGAGCGTCGGAAGAGGAGGAACGATGCAGGACCCGGCAGACGAGTTCGCCGCCCTGGCGAGGGAGGTCGCCGAGCGCGCGCAGGCCGCGGGCCTGCCGATCGCGACCGCGGAGTCGCTCACCACCGGAGGGATCTCGAACGCCCTCGGGGCAGCGCCAGGGGCATCCGAGTGGTTCCGCGGCGGCGTCATCGCCTACTCGGAGTCCGTCAAGCGCGACGTGCTCGGCGTCGAGGCGGACTCGGTCAACTCGGCGCAGTGCGCCCGCGAGCTCGCGGGCGGCGTGGCCCGGCTGCTCGACGCCGGCGCCGCCGTCGCCGTCACGGGCGTCGGAGGCCCTGAACCCGAGGGCGACGAACCCGCGGGCAGCGTGTACGCGGCGGTCACGGTGCAGGGCGACGTGCGCGATGTGCACTTCCGGTTCGACGGCGACCCGGCGCAGGTGGTGCACCAGACTGTTCGCGCGGCGCTGGAGCTGCTGCGCGACGCGCTGCCGCCTGCCTGACCGCACCCAAGCTCCGACGCCGACCAAGCCCGACCGTGAGGCGGGCGCTATGTGGGCACGATGATCTCGAGTTCGTCGAACCGACGGAAGTCGCGGTCGAAGGTCGCCACCGGGCACGCATACGCGCGGGCGACGGATGCGATGTACGCATCCGGTACGAGATTGCCCGAGGCTTCCGCCTCGAGGCACTCGCGCGCGAACAGGGCGAGCCCCTCGGTGAGCGAGGGCATGACACGATACCCGGTCGCCCCGCTGACACTGGAGACGAACTCGAACGCTTCGGTCGTCGTCGCGGGCACGTCGAAGACGGCCCGGTTGGTTGCGATCCTGACGAAACCGATCCACACGGCATCGGGAATCATGACTTCCTGCCCCTCGGAGAGGACCCGTTCGAGCCAGCGAAGCGCCTGTGTGTGCCGCTCGTGGTCCTGCCGGAACGCAGCGACCAGCACGTTGACGTCGAGGACGATCACTTCTGTGCACCGTCGGCGTCGAGCGCATCGAACAGCGCGCGGTTGGACGACCCGTCGATGCCCGGCCGCATTCCGGTGCCCCGCGTGAAGACCGGCAGGGAGATCGGCGCGCGCGCGGCCGACTCCCTGATCAGCTCCTGCCGTACCGCCTCCTCCACGAACTCCCCGAGCGTCAGGTTCCGTGCGGCCGCCCGCCGCTTGGCCGAGGCCAGCAGGTTGTCGTCGATGTTGACGGTGGTGCGCATGTGACCAGTCTAACGCATCACGTGCATCACACTGAGGGCATCAGGCGCGTCAAGTTGTCACGACTACCTCTTGGCCGCCGGGCCCGAACGGATTGCATACTGGCGCTAACAGCGCCATAATGGCGCCATGCCGACCGTTCAGATCAAGAACGTTCCCGAGCACACCCACGCGGTGTTGCGACAGCGTGCGGCGGCCGCTCATCAGTCGTTGCAGGAATACCTGAGGAGCAGGTTGATCGAGGAAGCGTCCTCTCCGACGGTCGAAGAAGTACTCGAAAGAGCAGGCGGACGAGCGGGCGGCCGAGTCGGGATCGCAACTGCCGCTGAGATCCTTCAGGAGGACCGTGCTCGTCGTTGACGCCAGCGTGCTGGCTCCAGCGCTCGCGGACGACACCTCCGACGGCGACGCAGCCCGTGAACGTCTGCGTGGGAACAGGCTCGCCGCGCCGGATCTGATCGACCTCGAGGTCGTTTCCGTGCTTCGACGACAGGTCACGGCGGGATTGCTGGAGGAGCGCCGTGCGGAACTGGCCTTGGCGGACCTCCTCGATCTCCCCCTGCGACGTGTCGCTCACCGGCCGCTGCTCGCACGATGCTGGGCGTTGCGTGAGAACCTGACCGTGTACGACGCCGCATATGTGGCGCTGGCCGAAGCGCTCGAGGCGGTGCTCGTCACCGGAGACGTGCGACTCTCCCGGGCTCCGGGCCTGCGCTGCCAGGTCGAAGTGGTCGCCTGACAGCTGACCTCGCGACCGCGATCCTCGTCGCGGTCGGCGCAGGGCATGGGTCGTCAGTCGTGCTGCGGGAAGCCCAGGTTCAGCCCGCCGTGGCTCGGGTCGAGCCAGCGCGACGTGATCGCCTTCTCCTGCGTGTAGAAGTCGAACCCGCGCGCGCCGTAGGCCTTGGCGTTGCCGAACAGCGAATCCTTCCAGCCGCCGAACGAGTGGTACGCCACCGGCACCGGAATCGGCACGTTGATGCCGACCATGCCGACCGTCACCTCGCGCTGGAATCGCCGTGCGGCACCGCCGTCGTTCGTGAAGATCGCCGTGCCGTTGCCGTACCGCGACTCGTTGATGATCTCGAGACCGTCTTCGTAGCCTTCGACGCGCACGACCGAGAGCACCGGTCCGAAGATCTCGTCGCGGTACACGGCCGACGACGTCGGCACCTTGTCGACGAGGGTGGGGCCCATCCAGAACCCGTCGGGCTCGCCGTCGACGTCGGGGTCGCGTCCGTCGACCACCACCGAGGCGCCGTCGGATGCCGCGACGTCGAGGTATCCCGCGACCTTGTCACGGTGCTCGCGGGTGATGAGCGGGCCCATGTCACAGCCGCGGGTGCCGTCGCCGATCTTGAGCCGCGACATCCGCTCGGCCACCTTCGCGACGAACTCGTCGGCGATCGAGTCGACCGCGAGCACCGCCGAGATCGCCATGCAGCGCTCCCCGGCCGAGCCGAAGCCCGCGTTCACCGCGGCATCCGCGGCGAGGTCGAGGTCGGCGTCGGGAAGCACGAGCATGTGGTTCTTCGCGCCGCCGAGCGCCTGTACGCGCTTGCCGTTGGCCGTGGCCGTCGTGTAGATGTACTGCGCGATCGGGGTCGAGCCGACGAACGAGATCGAGCGCACCGTCGGATGGTGGAGCAGCGCGTCGACCGCGACCTTGTCGCCGTGCACGACGTTCAGCACGCCATCGGGCAGGCCCGCCTCCTGCATCAGCTTCGCGAGCCACACCGCGGCCGACGGATCCTTCTCCGAGGGCTTCAGCACGACGGTGTTGCCGGTCGCGATCGCGAGCGGGAAGAACCACAGCGGCACCATCGCCGGGAAGTTGAACGGGCTGATGATGCCGACGACGCCCACGGGCTGGCGCGTCGTGTACACGTCGATGCCCGTCGACACGTTCTCGGAGTATTCGCCCTTCGTGTAGCCGGGCATGGCGCAGGCGAGCTCGACGACCTCGAGTCCACGCGCGATCTCGCCCGCGGCATCCGACAGCACCTTGCCGTGCTCGCTCGTGAGGATCGCGGCGAGCTCGTCGGTGCGCGACGCGAGGAGCTCCCGGAAGGCGAACATCACCGCCTGGCGCTTCGCGATCGACGTGTCGCGCCACGCGGGGAAGGCGCGAGCGGCGGCCTGCACCGCCATGTCGACGTCGTCGGTCGAGGCGAAGCGCACGCGCTTCTGCTCGACGCCGAGCGCGGGGTTGTAGACGGGCCCGGTGCGGTCGGAGCCGCCGGCGACGGATGCCCCGTCGATCCAGTGCTCCACGGTCGCCGTGCCGGCGGCCGACCGTGCGGTGTCTGACAGTGTCTGACTCATGAGATGCCTCCATGCATCCGCTCGCTGAGCCTGTCGAAGCGAGCAGTCCGGTCTTCGGCCCCTTCGACAGGCTCAGGGGGCCGAACGTCTCAGGCGAGTGCGGTGCTCAGTACTTCATCGTAGATCGGCATCGCCTCGGCGACATCCTCGACCGTGACGACGCACGGCGGCACCACGTGGATGCGGTTGTCCTGCACGAACGGCAGGAGCCCGCGCGCGACGAGCGCGGACTTGAGACGGCCCATCGCGGCCGCCGGCAGCGGCTCGCGTGTGGCCGGGTCGGCGACGAGCTCCATCGCCCAGAACACGCCCTCGCCGCGCACCTCGCCGATCACGTCGTGCTTCTCGGCGAGCTCGGCGAGCGCCGGGCCGATCTCGGTGTCGCCGATCGCCCTGGCGTGGTCGACGATGCCCTCCGACTCCATGGCATCGAGCGTCGCGACGATCGAGGCCATCGCGAGCGGATGCCCCGAATACGTGAGCCCGCCCGGGAACACCCGGTCGTCGAACGTCGCGGCGATGGGGTCGGAGATGATCACGCCGCCGACCGGGATGTACCCGGAGTTCACGCCCTTCGCGAAGGTGATCAGGTCGGGTCGCACGTCGTATCCGTCGAACGCGAACCAGCGACCGGTGCGGCCGAAGCCCGCCATCACCTCGTCGAGGATGAGCAGGATGCCGTGCCGGTCGCAGAGCTCGCGCACACCCGAGAGGTAGCCCGGCGGCGGCAGCATGATGCCGGCCGTGCCGGGTACCGTCTCGAGCAGGATCGCCGCGATCGACGACGGACCCTCGGCCTCGATGACCCGGCGCAGGTGGTGGAGCGCACGCTCCGACTCCTCCTCCGGCGTCGTCGCCCAGAACTCGGAGCGGTAGAGGTACGGCCCGAAGAAGTGCACGTGCCCGCGGGCGAACTCGTTCGGGATGCGCCGCCAGTCGCCGGTCGCGACCACGGCCGCCCCGGTGTTGCCGTGGTACGAGCGGTACGTCGAGAGGACCTTGTCGCGGCCGGTGTGCAGCCGCGCCATCCGGATCGCGTTCTCGTTCGCATCGGCGCCGCCGTTCGTGAAGAACACCTTGTGGAAGCCCGGCGGGGCGTGGCCGACGATGCGTTTCGCGGCCTCGCCGCGGGCGAGGTTCACGGTCGACGGCGCGATGGTGGTCAGGAGCTCGGCCTGCTCGCGGATCGCCTCCACGACGGCCGGATGCTGGTGGCCGATGTTGACGTTCACGAGCTGGCTCGAGAAGTCGAGGTACTCGCGGCCTGCGTGATCCCAGACGCGGCATCCGCGGCCGCTCGCGACGACGAGCGAGGACAGCTGCGACTGCGCCGACCACGAGTGGAACACGTGGTCGCGGTCGAGCTCGCGGGCGAGCGCGTCGAGATCGTCGAGGTTCTCGTCGAGGTTCTCGGTCATTGCTTCCCCCTCCTAGTTGCCGCCCTCGGCGAGCTCGACCTCGATGGGTTCGAAGTTCTCACCGGTGACGTCGACGCCCTCGCCCTCGAGTTCGTCGAGCGCCTTCTGGATCCAGTCGTTCGTCCACGCCGTGGCGGGCGGCTCCTCGGTGATCGGGCTCGCGCCCGCCTCGTTGACGGCGCTCAGGGCGCCTGCGACCGTGGCATTCCAGGCCTTCTCGTCGATCATGCCGATGCCGTCGGGCGCCGGCCAGATCAGCTTGTTCGTCTCGTTGACCATCCAGAGCTCGTGACTGGGGCCCCAGCCGGAGCCGGCCGCGATCGTGATCTCCGACGCCTCCTCGGGGTTCTCGGCGGCGTAGATCCAGCCCCTGATGACCGCCTTGAGGAACGCGACCGTCGTCTCCTGGTAGGCCTCGTCGCTCTCGAGTCGCTCGGTGTCGGCCCAGATCGCGTCCTGCAGCATGGCGCCCACGGTGTCCTGGTAGCTGATGACGTTGAAGTCCTCGGGCTGGTAGAGCTCACCGGTGTCGGGGTTCACCGCCTCGAGCAGCTGGGCGTACTCGTTGTAGGTCATCGCCTGTGCGGCGTCGATGTCGCCCTGCAGGAAGGCGTTCATGTTGAAGTCCTGGGTGATGATCTGCACGGTCGACGAGTCGAGGCCCTCGGCGGCCATTGCCGCGAATATCTCCCACTCGTTGCCGAAGCCCCACGAGCCGATCTTCTTGCCCTCGAAGTCGTCGACCGAGTCGATGCCCGAATCCGCCCACGACACCTGCAAGGTGCCGGACTCCTGGAAGATCTGGGCGATGTTCGTGAGGTTCGCCCCCTGCTCGATCGAGCCGAGCACCTTCGGCACCCACGCGATCGCGTAGTCGACGTCGCCGTTGGCGAGCGCGTCCTGCGGCACGATGTCACCGCCCGACGGGATGATCTCGACCTCAAGACCCTCCTCCTCGAAGTACCCGAGTTCCTGGGCGGCGAAGTAGCCCGCGAACTGGCCCTGCGGCAGCCACTGGAGCTGGAGCTTCACAGGCGTGAGGTCGCCGCCTCCGCCATCGGCCCCGTCGGTGCCACCGGTGTCGCCGCCGGGCGCCGAACACGCCGTGAGCGTGAGCGCCGCCGCGAGGGCCAGGCCGCCGATCGTCGCGACGCGACGTGTGCTGTGGTTCATGTCAGTGCCTTTCTGTTCTCGGTGCGTTGGTGGTTGGTACAGGTTCTTCGTCGTTCCGGGGGTGCTTTCCGGCCAGATTCATGCGCATGAGACCGTGAACCCGGCCGGAAAGCACCCCGGGAACGGAGAATGTGCGTCATCGCGCGCCTCCCCGACCCGCGTGAGGTTGCAGCAGCCGTTCGAGGCCGAGCGTCACGAGGTAGAAGAGCAGCCCGAGGAAGATGGATGCCACGACGTACGCCCAGGCGCGCGCATATGCGCTCGACGCGGCCGACGTGGAGATGAGCGCGCCCAGCCCGCCACGCGGGCCGCCGAAGTACTCGGCGACGAGCGCAGAGATCACGGCGAGCGACGAGGCGATGCGGATGCCGGTGAGGATGAACGGCCGCGCGGTGGGCAGTGTCAGCGTGCGGAGCACCTGGCCGGAGGTCGCCGCGTACGCCTTCATGAGGTCGCGGTGCACGGGCGCCGTCTGCCGGAACCCGCGCAGCGTGTTCAGGAACACCGGCACGAACGACGCGAGCGCGGCGATCGCCTGCCGCCCGAACTGGCTGTCGGCGCCGAACATCGAGTTGAGCACGGGTGCGAGCGCGACGATCGGCACGACGGCGAGCGAGGCGACGACGGGCGCGCTCATGTGGTCGATGGCGCGCCAGCGGGCGGCGAGCGCGGCGAGGAGGATGCCGAGGATCGAGCCGGCGACGAGGCCGATGAGCGCGTTCGTGCCGGTGAGGATCGTCGCCTCGACGATCGACGGCCAGTAGGCGACGAACTCCTCGATGATCGACGCGGGGCTCGGCAGCAGGTAGTCGGAGACACCCACCACGCTCACGAGGAATTGCCATGCGCCCAGCACGAGGAGCCCCACCACCACGGGCGCGACGATGCGCAGCGTCGTCTCGGTGCGCGGGCTCATGCGCCGCCGCTGGCGTACATCGGCAACGGTCACAATGCCGCCTCCATTCGCCGAATGTGCTCGAAATCACGCCCGTCGAGCCCGCCCGGCAGCATGCGGCGTGCGTTTCGGGCACGCTCGGCGGCGGTAAGCAGTTCGGTCATCGCGTCTCCACTCCGCGCGGGCCGGATGCCACGGGCGAGCCGTCGTGCAGCGCCTCGCGCACGGCGGTGACCATGTCGAAGAACGTGCGCTCCTCGCGCAGCCCCTCGGTGCGGGCCGCCCGCGAGGCATCCGCACCGAGTCGCATCGGCACGATCTCCTGGATGCGGCCGGGGCGCGGCGACATCACGACCACCCGGTCGGAGAGGAACACCGCCTCGGGGATCGAGTGGGTCACGAACACCACCGCGGCGCCCGTCTCGGCCGAGATGCGCACGAGCTCGGTCTGCATCTTCTCGCGGGTCATCTCGTCGAGCGCGCCGAACGGCTCGTCCATGAGCAGCAGCCTGGGTTGCTCGGCGAGCGAGCGGGCGATCGCGACGCGCTGCTGCATGCCGCCCGACAGTTGGTCGGGGTAACGGTCGGCGAAGTCGGCGAGGCCGACCATCTCGAGGAGCTCGGCGACCCGGGAGGAACGCGCAGCGGCGCCGCCCTGAGCCTGCGGTGCCCTGAGCTTGCGGTGCCCCGAGCTTGCGGTGCCCTGAGCCTGTCGAAGGGTCGAAGGGTCGAAGGGTCGATGGGATGCCACGCCGTGCAGTTCGAGCGGCAGGGCGACGTTCGCGGCGACCGTGCGCCACGGCAGGAGCCCGGCGGACTGGAACGCGATGCCGTACTCCTGGTCGAGCCGGGCCCGTCTCGCGCTCTTGCCGAACACGGTGACGCTGCCGCCGGTGGGCTCGTCGAGGTCGGCGATCAGGCGCATGAGCGTCGACTTGCCGCATCCGCTCGGCCCGATCAGCGAGACGAACTCGCCGGGGCCGACCGTGAGGTCGATCGTGTCGAGCGCCTGCACCTGCCCGGAGCGGGTCTCGAACACCTTGTCGACGTCGCGGATCTCGACCGCGGTCGTGGCGGCCGCGGCATCCGCCGATCGAGCCCGGAACCCATCGCTCTGAAGCCCGCTCATGCGGCTTCCTCCGTTCGTCGGTAGTTCCTGAGGATCAGGCCGAGCAGGGCGACGCTGCCGGCCGCCACCAGCCCGAGCACGATGGCGCCGTAGATCGGGCCCCACGCCTTGGCCGGGTCGCCCGAGGCCTGGCCGGCGAACTGGATGAGGATGCGGCCGATGCCGCCCTGCAGGCCCGTCGACACCTCGGCGACCACCGCACCGACCACGGCGTTCGCCGCTCCGAGCCGCAACGCGGGCAGCAGGTACGGCACGGATGCCGGGAAGCGGAGCTTCACCAGGGTGTTCCAGTACCCCGCGGCATACGTCTGCATCAGTTCCTCGTGGATGCGGTCGGGCGACTGCAGGCCCTTCAGGGCGCCGACGGCGATCGGGAAGAAGGCGAGGTAGCTCGCGATGAGCGCCACCGACATCCAGTCCTGCCATTCGAACCCGCCGATCTCGACCCGCGAGCCCCAACTCTTCACGACGGGCGCGAACGCGATGAGCGGCACGGTCTGGCTGAGCACGATCCACGGGAGCAGGCCCCACTCGGCGATGCGCCAGCGCTGCATGACGAGGGCGAGGCCGATGCCCACGACGACGCCGACGAGCCATCCGACGGCCGCGATGCCGAGGGTCAGCAGGGCGGCGAGCGCCACCGTCGCCCAGAGGGGCTGGGCGGAGGGCGATCGGGTCACCGGCTCGGCGAGGCGGGCGAGCATGTCCCACACGTGCGGCATCGCGAGATCGGTGGTGCGCGGCAGCACGCGGATGCCGCCGATCACCACGCCGTCGGCGGGGCCGAGCAGCTTGTAGCCCTCCCAGATCAGCACGATGGCGAGGATGCCGCCGAGACCCCAGCCCCATCGAGCGAGTTCGCGGCTCGCGCGCCGGCTTCCACCGGTCATCGTCATGCCGGGTCCTGAGCCCGTCGAAGAGTGGCCGTGATGTGCTCGGAGAGGGCGGGGATCACGGTCTCGCCGTAGACCCTGAGCGTCTCCTCCTTGTTGTCGTGCTGGAGATAGCCCGCGAACTGGTCGGCGCCGAGGTCGGCGAGCTGTTTCAGCTTCTCGATGTGCTGGTCGGCCGTGCCGAGCACGCAGAACCGGTCGACGATCTCGTCGGGCACGAACTCGGTGTGCACGTTGCCGGCGCGACCGTGCTCGTTGTAGTCGTAGCCCTCGCGGCCCTTGATGTAGTCGGTCAGGGCGTCGGGCACCGCACCGGTCCCTGAGCCCGTCGACGGGCCGTACTTCGCGACGATGTCGGCGACGTGGTTGCCCACCATGCCGCCGAACCAGCGGCACTGTTCGCGCATGTGCTGCCAGTCGTCGCCGATGTACATGGGGGCGGCGACGCAGAACTTCACCGACTTCGGGTCACGGCCCGCCGCCTCCGCGGCATCCCGGACCGTCTTGATCATCCAGGCCGCGATGTCGACGTCTGCCAGCTGCAGGATGAACCCGTCGCCCACCTCCCCCGCGAGCTTCAGGGCCATCGGCCCGTAGGCCGCCACCCACACCTCGAGCTCGGAGCCGCGCGACCACGGGAACTGCAGCTGCGAGCCGTGGTACTCGACCGGCCGCGAGTTCGCGAGCTCGCGGATGACGTGGATCGACTCGCGCAGCTCGGCGATGGTGGTCGGTTTGCCGTTCGTCACGCGCACGGCCGAGTCGCCGCGGCCGATGCCGCACACGGTGCGGTTGCCGAACATCTCGTTCAGGGTGGCGAAGACGGATGCCGTGACCGTCCAGTCGCGGGTCGCCGGGTTGGTGACGAACGGGCCGACCTTGATGCGCTGGGTCTGCGCGAGGATCTGGCTGTAGATGACGTACGGCTCCTGCCACAGCAGGTGGGAGTCGAACGTCCACACGTGCGTGAAGCCGTGCGCCTCGGCGAGCTTCGCGAGCTGGATGGTGCGCGACGCCGGCGGGTTGGCCTGCAGTACCGCTCCGAACTCCATGGTGGCTCCCTGGGATGGTCGACGTGTCAGATCAGGTACTTGCTGAGGCCGCGCTTCAGGAACTGTCCGTCGCCCTTGGCGCCGAGGTACTCGTCGCCGTCGACCACGACCTTGCCGCGCGACAGCACGGTGTCGACGTGGCCATCGATCTCGTAGCCCTCCCACGCCGAGTAGTCCATGTTCATGTGGTGGGCCCGGCCCGTCGGGTTCCCGGATGAATCCAGCGCGAGCCCGATCGACGTGTGCCCGTTCGGGTCGTAGACGACGAGGTCGGCATCGGCGCCGGGCTGGATGACGCCCTTCCTCCCGGCGAGGCCGAACATCCTGGCCGGCGTGGTACTGGTGAGCTCCACCCAGCGCTCGAGCGTGATCTCGCCCGTGACGACGCCCTGGTACATGAGGTCCATGCGATGCTCGATGCCGCCGATGCCGTTCGGGATCTTGCGGAAGTCGCCGAGCCCGAGCTCCTTCTGGTCCTTGATGCAGAACGGGCAGTGGTCGGTGGAGACCATCTGCAGGTCGTTCGTGCGCAGCGCCTGCCACATGGCGTGCTGGTGGCCTTGTTCTCGGCTGCGCAGCGGCGTGGAGCACACCCACTTCGCACCCTCGAAGGCCCCCCACTCGTCGCTCTTCGCGCCGAGCTGCTCCTCGAGACTCAGGTAGAGGTACTGCGGACAGGTCTCGCCGTAGACGTTCCAGCCCTTGTCTCGCGCCCAGGCCAGCTGTTCGACGGCCTGCTTCGCCGACACGTGCACCACGTAGAGCGGGGCGCCGGTGACCTTCGCGAGCATGATGGCGCGATGCGTCGCCTCCTCCTCCATCTCCCACGCGCGTGCAACGCCGTGGAAGTACGGATCGGTGTTCCCCTGGTCGACGAGCTGCTGGGCGAGCACGTCGATCGCGGGACCGTTCTCGGCGTGCATCATCGTGAGCATGCCGGTGTCCCGCGAGACCTGCATGGCCTTCAGCACCTGCGCGTCATCCGAGTAGAAGACGCCCGGGTATGCCATGAACAGCTTGAAGCTCGAGACGCCCTCGTCGGGAAGCCGCCGCATCGCCTCGAGCGACGCTTCGTTGACGTCGCCGACGATCTGGTGGAACCCGTAGTCGATCGCGCAGTTGCCCGCGGCCTTCTCGTGCCACGCCGCCAGTCCGTCTTCGACGCGCTGCCCGTAGGTCTGCACGGCGAAGTCGATGATCGATGTGGTACCGCCGTGTGCGGCGGCCCGGGTGCCGGTCTCGAAGGTGTCGGATGCCTCGGTGCCGCCGAACGGCAGCTGCATATGGGTGTGCGCGTCGATGCCGCCGGGGATGACGTACTTGCCGGCGGCGTCGATGACCCGGTCGACGGATGCCGCGACATCCGTGCCGAGCAGGGTGCTGCCGGGCTCGAGCACGGCCCGGATCGTCTCGCCGTCGATGAGCACGTCGGCGGCGGCGCGTCCCGTGGCGCCGACGACGGTGCCGCCGGTGATGAGGGTGGTGGTCATGGGCGCTCCTTCGTAACGGCGTCGGTCACGGCTTCGGGATGGACGCGTAGGAGTCGGGCCGGCGATCGCGGTAGAACTGCCACGCGTTGCGCACGTCGCGGATCATGTCGAGGTCGAGGTCGCGCACCACGACCTCCTCCTGGCTTTCGGAACCGTAGCCGCCCACGATGTTGCCCTGCGGGTCGACGAACTGGCTCTTGCCGTAGAAGTTCACGGCGAGCTCGCCGTATTCGTTGTCCTCGAGGCCGACGCGGTTGGCCGCGGCGACGAAGTACCCGTTCGCGGCGGCCGCGGCGGGCTGTTCGATCTCCCAGAGGCGGTTGGAGAGACCGGGCTTCGTGGCATTCGGGTTGAACACGATCTGCGCGCCGTTCAGGCCCAGCTCGCGCCATCCCTCGGGGAAGTGCCGGTCGTAGCAGATGTAGACCCCCACCGGTCCGACCGCGGTGTCGAACACCGGGTAGCCGAGGTTGCCGGGGCGGAAGTAGAACTTCTCCCAGAACTTGTCGAGGTTGGGGATGTGGTGCTTGCGGTACTTGCCGAGGATGGTGCCGTCGCTGTCGACCACGACCGCGGTGTTGTAGTAGACCCCGGGCTGCTCCTCCTCGTAGATCGGGAGGATCATGACCATGCCGAGCTCCTTCGCGAGCGCGGCGAACCGCTGCACGATCGGACCGTCGGCCGGCTCGGCGTAGTCGTAGTACTTCACGTCCTCGGTGATGCCGAAGTAGGGGCCGTAGAACAGCTCCTGGAAGCAGATCACCTGGGCACCCTGCTCCTTCGCCTGCCGGGCGAACTGCTCGTGCTTGTCGAGCATGGACTCCTTGTCGCCGGTCCAGGTCGTCTGCGTGATGGCCGCTCGGACGATCGTCATGTTGCCTCCTGAGTCGGTCGGCGTCGTCGCCGCCGACCCGGTAGGTGCGGTGCTCGCGCCTACCGGGTCGTGGAACGCCGAGAGGTGGTGCCGATGGCTGCTGCCCGACGGGCCTCGGGACCCGTTCTGTTATTGTTCGGCCTGAACATTTCCCTTATGTTTCACATTGTGACGTTGTGGTGAACTCATCCTGTCGCCTGCAGCGTGAGGAGGCAATGGTGCGATCGGGTTTTCGTGTTGATGCCTCGGACCTCACGTCGCTCGCGCCCTTCGACGACACGACGCCGAAGGGCATCGCCGGCGACCTCGCCCGGCTCGTGACCGGGGGTGAGCTCGCGGCGGGTGTGCGACTGCCCACCGTGCGCGAACTCGCGACCGAGCTCGGGGTGAGCCCCGCCACCGTCAGCCAGGCCTGGCAGGCGCTGGCCGGCGCCGGGTTGATCGAGTCACGAGGGCGTGCGGGCAGCTTCGTGCGCGAGGCATCCGCCGGTCGTCTCGCGCTGCGCATGCGCGGCATGGCCGCACCCGACGACCCGGTGCGCCTCGACCTCTCGCGCGGCACGCCCGATCCCCTGCTGCTGCCCGCGCTCGCGCCGGCGCTCTCGCGCGTCTCGACGCGCGCCGAGACCGGCAGCTACCAGTCGGTGCCCGTGATCCCGGCGCTCGCGACCGTGCTCGCCCACTCGTGGCCCGCGCCGGTCGAGCACATCATGGTCGTCGACGGGGCGCTCGACGCCGTCTCCCGCACACTGGAGCAGCTCGTGCGGTTCGGCGACCGGGTCGTGGTGGAGCACCCGGGATTCCCCCCGTTCCTCGACCTGCTCGACGTGCTCGGCGCGGTCGCGGTGCCGGTCGCGATCGACGAGCACGGGATGATCCCCGACGCACTCGCGGTGGCGCTGCTCAGCGGGCCGGTCGCAGCGCTCGTGCAGCCACGGGCCCAGAACCCCACCGGCGCCTCGATGTCGCCGGATCGCGCCGAGACGCTGGCGGGGGTCATCCGCACGGCCGAACGCGGCGACGCGCTCGTCGTGATCGAAGACGACCATTCGGGAATGATCTCCACCGAAGGCGACGTCACGCTCGGAAACTGGCTGCCCGGGCAGGTGGTGCACGTGCGCAGCTTCTCGAAGTCGCACGGACCCGACCTCCGGATCGCGGCGGTCGGCGGCCCGCCCGAGCTCATCGACCGGATCGCGGCGCGGCGCATGCTCGGACCGGGATGGACGTCGCGGATGCTGCAGACGATCCTGCTCGACCTGCTCACCGACGGGGCGTCGCTCGACGCGGTGGCGGAGGCGCGGCGGCAGTACTTCTCGCGGCAGCGCGCACTGGGCGACGCGCTGCGCGTTCGGGGCGTCGCGGTGGCGCCGGCCGACGGCGTGAACCTCTGGATGCCGGTGCTGAGCGAACGGTCGGCCCTCGTGCAACTCGCGGCGGCGGGCATCAGGGTGGCGGCGGGTTCGCCGTTCCTGGCGGCGGCGAACGGGGCGGATGCCGCGGGCGGAATGCGCTTCCGTCCAGGGGCGGAGTTCGTGCGCGTGACGGTCGGCATGGTGCGCGACGGGGTCGACGAGGTCGCCGATGCCCTCGCGACGGCGGCGCAGCACGTCGTGGCAGGGGGCTACTGAGCGTCGTCCGCGGATATCGCGGTGCCGGCCTCGAGCGCGGCGGCGAGCTGGGCGTCGATGAGCGCGCGAGCCCGCGCCTCGGCGGGCAGGCGGGACGCGGCATCTGTCGGCACCCGCCCAGAAAATGGATGTGTCGGCCGGATCTCGCGCAGGCGCTGCCTGCGGGTGCTCAGCCCTCGATCTGCGCCTTCCGCACCGCGACCAGAGCGCGCACGGTGTCGTCGGGAAGCGGCACGTCGGGTTGGAACCTGATCGTCCCTTTGTCGAGGTCGAAGCCGGCGAGCCCGGGTGCGACTGCATCGACTGCGTCGGGGCTGAACGGGTAGACCCCGATGTGCTTCTTGGCGCGCATGACCGACAGCAGCGGCTTACCTCGATACACGAGTGCGGGCATTCCGTAGCCCGTTCCCTGCTCGGCGTCGGGTGCCACTTCCCGCGCGACGGCGTACACCTTCTGCATCACCGCGCGGTCAGCGGGGTCGAGGTCGGCGAGGTAGTCGTCGATGGTTCCCATGGCGTCATCCTCCTCCGCGTCAACGGTGCCGTCGAGCGCGAGACGTTCGGGGTTCATCATTCGCCAGTCTGTACGGATGCTCCGCCGCCGCGCCCCTCGTCGACGACCCGAGTGGCTCGACTCGTCCTCCGCAGACCCGCGGTCAGACGGTTTCTTCACAGGAAGAAATCGCAGGTCGTGGCGGTGAATGCCTCGGTGACGGATGTCGGTGGGTGCTGACAGGATCGAGGCATGGATCACCCACTGCAGCCGCTCGAGCGAAACCTCGCGGCACTTCACGCGGAGTGGGGCGATGCCGTGCCGGCGTTGCCGGTGTTCGTGGTGGGCGCGGCGAGCGGGGCGGGCGCTGCCGGCGGGGCCGCCGCTCAGAGTGCGGCCGAGCAGATGAGCGATGCGGGTCTCGTTCGGGTCACCGATGCGCTCTCGAGGTTGCGACGCGAGGCCGACGCACTGCTGACGCGTGTGGCGGCCGAGGTCGCAAGGCGATCTGCGCCCGAGTTCGGTGCAGAGGGGCTGGCGAGAAGCCAGGGGTTTCACAACCCGGTGCGGCTCATCGCGGCGTCGACCGGTGCATCGCGCAGTGAGGCGGCACGGCTCATCGCCGTCGGCGCGGCGACTGCCGAGCGGCAGAGCTTCGGGGGCGAGCGGGTGCAATCGCGGCATCCGCACGTGGCCTCAGCACTCGGGTCGGCTTCGATCAGTGTCGAGGCGGCGGCGGCGATCGCGTCGATGCTCGACCGCGTCGCGGTTCGCAGCGACCCCGACCTTGCCGACGTTGCCGAAGCTGCCCTCGTGCAGCTCGCGTCGCAGGCGTCGCTCGACCTGCTCATGCGCGGCGTGCGCGAGGCCGAGGCGCGGCTCGACGCCGACGGGGTGGAGCCACGCGAGGAGCAGCTTCGGGCCGAGCGATCGCTCACCATGCGCGAAGACGGCAACGGCACGGTGCACCTGCATGCCCGGCTCGACCCCGAGAGTGCGGCACCACTGAAGGCGGCGATCGACGCCCTGGTCAGCGACGCGTTGCGACGGCGTGAAGCAGGTGACGGCGGGCCCGGCGAGGGTGGGCCGGTGCTCGCCGATGATCGCACGATTCCGCAGATCCAGGCCGACGCGCTCGCCGCGATCGCCCGGCACACGCTCGGCTGCGAGCAGACCGCCACGCCGCTTGCCAAGACGTCGGTCGTCGTGCGCCTGAATCTCGAGACCCTCCTCGAAGGGATCGGGCACGCGAGCATCGACGGCATCGACCAGCCGATCTCCGCGTCAACGGCACGGCGCATGGCCGCCGATGCCGAGCTGATTCCGGCGGTGTTCGGCGGCGAGAGCCTGCCCCTCGACTTGGGGCGTGCTGGTCGGCTCTTCAGCCGCGCGCAGCGGCTCGCGCTCGGCGAACGCGATGGCGGCTGCGCATCATGCGGTCAGAACATCGGCTACGTCGAAGCGCACCACATCGACTGGTGGGAGCGCGACGCCGGGCCGACCGATCTCGCGAACGGGGTGATGCTGTGCAGCTTCTGCCACCACTCCGTGCACCGCGAGGGATGGGGCATCCGAGTCGATCGCGGCGAAGTGTGGTTCCTTCCACCGCCGCACGTCGATCCCGAGCGGGCGCCGAGACTCGGTGGCCGAGCGCGATTCGAGTTGCGCCGTGCGGTCGCGGCGGCGTGAGGAGTGCCGTTCCTCTTGACTGCGGTGGCGGCATTTGACTGCGGTGGCGGCTTTTCACTGCGGTGATGGCTTCCAAGACAGTGGCGGCGGCGGGGTCGGCCGAGCGCGCGACCCGAACGTCACTTCGGTCCGCTCGGCGCCTTCGCGTAGCGGTCGGGAGTGATCGTGAGCTCCGCCTGGCCTCCGGTCATCGACCGCAGGTCGAGCACGTAGCGGGCCAGTTCCGCCTCGGGCACGCTCGCGACCACGCGGGCGCGACCGTCGTCGGCGGTCTCGGTCGCGCTGACCCGACCGCGGCGGCCCGACAGGTCGGTCAACACTGTGCCCTGCAGCTCGGTCGGCACGGTCACGGTCACGATCGACACCGGCTCGAGCACCACGGTGCCCGCCTCAGCGAGCGCGGCCTTGACGCCCATCGACGCGGCCGTGCGGAAGGCCATCTCAGACGAATCCACCGAGTGCGACTTGCCGTCGTACAGTTCGACACGCACGTCGACGACCGGATGCCCCTGCGGCCCGCCTGCGGCGAGCGCGTCGCGTGCGCCCTTCTCGACGGCCGGGATGTACGTGCGGGGAACGGAACCGCCGACCACCTTGTCGACGAACTCGAAGCCCTCGCCCGGCGAGAGCGGGGAGACGCGCAACTGCACCACGGCGAACTGCCCGTGGCCGCCCGACTGCTTCTTGAGCTTGCCTTCAACATCGGCGGACCCGGCGATCGTCTCCCGGTACGCCACGGGCGCGGGGCCGGTGTTCACGTGCACGCCGAACACCCGGGCGAGCCGCTCCACGGCCACCGCGACATGCGTGTCCCCGAGGCCGCGCAGGATCGTCTGGTCTCGGGCGCGATCGATGACGAGCGTCGGATCCTCCGCGACGAGCCGCGAGAGCGCCGTCGACATCTTCTCGTCGTCCGACTGCGACGCCGGCGCGAGGCTCACCGCGAAGACGGCTGCGCGCTTCGGCAGCGGAGCCGGACGTGCGACGCCGTTCTGGCGCGACCAGAGCAGCGAGCCCGTCGGCGACCCGGTGAGCTTGGCGACCGCGCCCACGTCGCCGGCCCGCAGCGCATCCGCCGGCAGGTGCTCCGCACCGCGGAGCCGGAACAGCCCGTGGATGCGCTCGTCGGCACCCGTCGTGGCATTGCGCAGCCGGTCGCTCGGACGCAGGACACCGGACAGCACCTTGAGCATCGAGACCTGCCCGACGAACGGGTCGGCCACGGTTCGGAAGACATGCACGAGCGCCTCGCCGTCGGGGTTCGGGGCGACGCCGAGCTCTTTGCCGGCGTCGTCGCCGATGACGATCCGCGCCTCCCCCTCGAGTGCCGACGGGGAGAGCTCGCACACGAGGTCGGCGACGCGATCAACGCCGGTGCCGGTGAGCCCCGAGCACACGACGACCGGAACGGCTTCCCCGGTCGCGACCTCCTTGGCGAAGGTCCGCTCGAGATCGGCGGCGCTCGGCTCGCGGCCCTCCAGGTACGCCTCGAGCTGCTCGTCATCGTGCGAGACGATCTCCTCGGTGACCTCCAGGTGCATCCGGTGCTCTTCGGCCTCGGCCTCGGGCGGCACCGGCCCATCGCGATGCTGCCCGCTCTCGTCGTACACGAGTGCCTGCTCGCTGAGCACGTCCGCGATCCCGTGGAACTCCGCCTCCTCGCCGAGGGGCAGCTCGAGGGGCCAGAGGTGGTCGCCGAACACCCGCCGCAGCTCGCCCAGCACGCGGTGGAAGTCGGCGCGGGCCTTGTCCTCCTGCGTGATCACGACGATGCGCGGTACGCCGGCCGCTCCCGCGGCGCTCCATGCGAACCGGGTGCCCGCCGTGACGCCGTCGACCGCGCTGACGACGATCAGTGCGACATCCGCCACCGACAGGGCGGTGTCGACGGCGCCGACGAAATCGGCACGTCCGGGAGTGTCGGCCAGGGTGATCTCGCACTCGCCGTCGGCGTGCGGCCACGTCACGTAGGCGAGCGAGAGCCCGAGGGTCGTTCCTCGGGCGATCTCCTCGGGCTCGTAGTCGCAGACGGTCGTGCCCTGCTCGACGCTGCCGACTCTCGGGATGGCTCCCGCGCGGAAGAGCAGCGCCTCCGCGAGTGTCGTCTTGCCCGACCCCGCAGCGCCCAGCAGGGCGATGGTGCGGTGGGTCGAAGTGGATACCGAGTTCATGAGGCCTCCCGCGCCGGTGCGGTTCCGTCCATCCATCGTGGACCGATCCGGCCGGGAATGCCAGAGGGTGGCGAGACGCCTACGCTGAATCCCGTGCAGATCACGGTGCTCGCGGGCGGAGTCGGAGGGTCGCGTTTCGTGCGCGGCGTGCGCGAGGAGTGCGCCAGGCGGTGGCCGGACCCCTCGACCCTTCGACGAGCTCAGGGCACCGCGGGCTCAGGGCACCGGGGGAACGGCGGCACCGCGGCATCCGTTCGACCCTTCGACAAGCTCAGGGCACCGCAGGCTCAGGGCACCGCCGTCACCGTCATCGTGAACACCGGCGACGACGTCTGGCTCGCCGGCGTTCGACTGATGCCCGACTTCGACTCGCTGTTGTACGCGCTCGCCGGCGTCAACGACACCGAGCGCGGCTGGGGTCGCGCCGGTGAGACCGAACGCGTCGCCGCGGAACTGCGCGAGTGGGGCGTGGGCTGGCCGTGGTTCATGCTCGGCGACCTCGACCTCGGCACGCACCTCGCGCGCACGGCGTGGCTCCGCGACGGCGCGACGATCTCCGAGGTCGCCGCGCGCCTGCAGACCCGGTGGCCGCTCGGCGTTCGGCTCGTCCCCGCGACCGACACCGAGGTCGACACGTACGTCACGGTCGCCGACGCCGACGCTCCCACCGGCGAGCGCGAGCTGCACTTCCAGGAGTGGTGGACGAGGTATCGCGCGTCGCTTCCCGCCGTCGCATTCCGGCAACGGAATATCGATGAGGCCCGCCCCGCACCGGGTGTCGTCGAGGCGATCGCCGACGCCGACCTCGTGCTCGTCGCGCCGTCGAACCCGGTCGTGTCGATCGGCACGATCCTCTCGATCCCCGGCATCCGCGAGGCGATCTCCGAGACGCACGCGCCCGTGGTCGGCATCTCTCCCATCATCGGCGGCAAGGTCGTTCGCGGCATGGCCGACGCGTGCCTGCCCGTCATCGGCGTCGAGACGAGCGCGGAGGCGGTCGGTCGGCACTACGGCGCGCGCGGCAGCGGCGGTCTCCTCGATGCGTGGCTCGTCGACGAGGCGGATGCCGCGGCCGTCGCGCCGCTCGAGGAGATGGGCCTCGTCGCGGCATCCGTGCCGCTCTGGATGCGTGATCTCGACACGTCGGCCGCGCTCGCCGGCGCCGCCATCGACGCCGGCGCCGCCGTACGCCGTGCGGGTTGGCCGGATGTCGGAGGGCGATGACCTGAAGTCGCTGGCCGGATGTCGGTGGCATGCGCCAGAGTTGAACGATGCTGCTGGTGGTCGTGCTCGCTCTCGGCGCCGCACTCATGTACGGCGTGGCCGACTTCCTCGGCGGGGTCGCCGCGCGCCGTTCCACCGTGTTCAGGGCGACCACGATCAACTACTGCTTCGCCGCGGCGGTGCTCGTGGTCGCCGTGGCGATCACCGGCGGCGTCTGGTCGGCGCCCGCGGTCGCAGGCGGTCTCACCGGGGGCGCATTCGCACTCGTCGGGTTCGTCACGTTCTACGCCGCCCTCGCGGCAGGCCCGATCTCACTCGTGACCCCGTTGATCGCGCTGCTCAGCTCGGCGGTACCGGTGGTCGCCGCGCTCGTACTCGGTGAGGTGCTGCGGCCGCTCGCGTGGGTCGCGATCGCGGTCGCGATCGTCGGTTCGGTGATGATCGGGCTCGAGCGGCGGGTGAGCGTGCGGTCGCTGCGGCCCCGCACGCTCATGCTCGCCGTCGTGTCGGGGCTCGGGTTCGGCTTCGCCACCATCGCGCTCGACCGGGTGCCGGCTGACGCGGCGCTCATCCCCGTCGCGCTCGACACGGGGATCGGCGTGGTCGTCCTCCTCGCGGTCGCGGTCGCCTCGCGGGTGAGTGCGCCCGTGTCGCGGTGGATCTCGCTCCTCGACGAGCATCGGCCGGCCGCAGGCGGCTCGGATCCGGGTCCGGGTCCGGTCGACGGCACGCGAGCGGCGGCCACCGGAGGCCCGCCTCGTGCGCTCCGGGGTGCGACGCCCACGCTCGCCTCCGCGCCGTCGCCCGGCGCCGCCCGGCTCGATACCACCGGCCGGGCGGTGGCGCTCGCCGCAGCGGCAGGGCTCCTCATCGGCGCCGGCAACGCGCTGCTCATGTTCGCCCTGCACGCCGGCAACGTCGCGGTGGTCGCCGTGCTCACGAACCTCTACCCGGTCGCGACGATGGTGCTCGCGTGGGTCGTGCTGCGCGAACGGCTGACCCGCATGCAGGCGGCCGGTGCGGCGCTCGCGGTCGCGGCATCCGTCATGCTCGGGCTTGCGTGACACGACGGCCGCGGTCCTGGTCTGCTCCCCGCGCGGCCCGGGAATCCGGCCTCGACACCGGGGGCCCGGTGACACACCCCTCCCCTGAGAGAGTCGCTCGTCTCGACCACGGGGGCCTGCAGTCTGAGGGGCGGATGCCGCGTGAAATCGATCGCGACGATATGCTGGTCTCGACGACCGGTCTGTGTTTGACCGGTCAGGGTGGCCCGGGATTGGGCCGCGCGTCGCCGACATCGTCGGAATCCGCTGCAACCATCCCGGAGGATCCATGCCCACCCACCTCATGACGCGAACCCGTGCCACCCGTGCCACCCGCGCGGCCGCCCTGCTCGCCTCCGTCGCCGTCATCGCGCTGCTCGCCGGGTGCGGATCGCCCGGCGCGTCCGGCGCGTCCGGCGACGGCGACATCGATGCCGACGCGGCCGAACGCGCTCGCACCGCGACATCCGCGTTCCCCGTCACGATCGACAACTGCGGCACCGAGGTGACCTTCGAGTCCGCCCCCGAGCGCGTGGTCACGATCAAGTCGTCGACGCTCGAGCTCCTCCTCGCACTCGGGCTCGAAGACCGCATCGTCGGCACCGCGTTCGGCGACGGCCCCGTGCCCGACGAGTTCGCCGGCGCGGCATCCGGCCTCGAGGTGCTCTCCGACAGGGTGCCGTCCCAGGAGGTCACGCTCGCGGCCGAGCCCGACCTCGTCTTCGCCGGCTGGGAGTCGAACCTCACCGCCGAGGGCGCCGGCGACCGCGACACCCTCGCGAAGCTCGGCGTCGCGAGCTACGTGGCGCCCGCGGCCTGCAAGGGCGAGGGGTACATGCCGAACCCGCTGACGTTCGACGAGGTCTTCCGCCACTTCGAGGAGGCCGGTGCCATCTTCGGAGTGCCGGATGCCGCGGCCGACCTCGTGTCGACGCAGCGCGCCGAGCTCGACGCGCTCGAGCCGAACGACGCGGGCCTCACCGCGCTCTGGTACAGCTCCGGCGACGACACCCCCTACGTCGGAGCGGGCATCGGCGCCCCGCAGATGATCATGTCGGCAGCGGGCCTCGAGAACGTCGCCGCCGATGTCGAGGACACCTGGACGGCGATGGGGTGGGAAGCGATCGTGGCGGCGAATCCCGACGTGATCGTGCTCGTCGACGCGGCGTGGAACACCGCCGAGCAGAAGATCGCGCACCTCGAGTCGAACCCGGCGACCGCGGCGCTGCCGGCGGTGGCGGAGCAGCGGTACCTCGTCGTCGACTTCCCGGCGACCGAGGCGGGCGTGCGCAACGTCGGCGCGGCGGCGTCGCTCGTGCAGCAGCTCGGAGAGCTCAGGCGCTGATGTCTGGTGACCAGCGGGTCGAGCAGCGCTCAGCCGATGAGCGTCCGCGTTCACCGTCACCCACCATTCCGATCGAGTGGGCGAATATTGATGGAAACCAGCAGAAGAAGCGCCGACTTCGCCCACTCGATCTGCACTGGGGCGGCGCGCGCACGGGTGCGTGGGCGACGGCGCTCGTCGTGCTGCTCGGGGCATCCGTCGTCGCGGCCGTGACCATCGGACCGGCCGGACTCGGTCCCGCCGACGTGTGGGCGAGCGTGCTCGCGCACCTGGGCATCGGCGAGCCGACGCTCAGCCCGCTGCGCGACGGCATCGTCTGGGAGCTCCGGATGCCGCGCGTGCTCACCGCCGCGGCGGTCGGCGCGGGCCTCGCGCTCTGCGGCGCGGTGATGCAGGCGCTCACCCGCAACCCGCTCGCCGACCCGTACCTGCTAGGCCTCTCGTCGGGCGCGTCGGTCGGCGCCGTGATCGTGATCGTGCTCGGCGTGGGGCTGCTCCTTCCGCTCGCCGCGTTCGCCGGCGCGCTCGTCGCCCTCGCCGCGACGCTCGCGCTCGCGAACGCGGCCGGAGCGCTCACCCCGACGCGAACCGTGCTCGCGGGGCTCGCCGTGTCATCCGTCTTCGGCGCGATCACGAGCCTCGTCATCTTCTGGAGCGCGACCGGCGACAGCTACCGCGAGATCCTGAACTGGCTGCTCGGCTCACTCGCGGGCACCGACTGGACGTCGGTGGCGATCGCCGGCAGCGCGGTCATCGTGATCGGCGTGCCCCTGCTCGCGAGCGCGAAGACCCTCGACGCCTTCGCGTTCGGCGACACCGCGGCGGCGGCCCTCGGCGTGCACGTGGGGCGCAGTCGGGCATGGATGCTCACCGGCACCGCCCTGCTCACCGGTGCGCTCGTCGCGGTGAGCGGTGCGATCGGGTTCGTCGGGCTCATCCTCCCGCACGCCGTGCGGTTCCTCGTCGGGTCGCGGCACCGCGCGCTGCTGCCGCTGTCGGCGCTCGCCGGCGCCATCTTCCTGGTGTGGGCCGACACCGGCGCACGCACGCTCTTCGATCCGCGCGAGCTGCCCGTCGGCATCCTCACCGCCCTCATCGGCGGGCCGGTGTTCGCCGTGCTCATGCTCCGAGGCCGGAGGCTGACATGACCGAGTCGCGCAGCACCTGCGGCCGCACCGGCGGCCGCAGCACCGACGGACTCCGCGCCGACGGACTCCGCGCCGACGGACTCCGTGCCGACCGCGTGCGGTTCACCCGCGGACGCCGCCTCGTCATCGACGACGTCGACTGCACCGTGCCCGGCGGTCGGATCGGCGCGCTTCTCGGCCCGAACGGCGCCGGCAAGAGCACGCTGCTGCACCTCATCGCCGGAATCGAGCGAGCGGATGCCGGAACCGCGCGCTTCGGCGACCGCGATCTCGCCGTGCTGCGCCGACGCGACCGCGCCCGAGTCCTGGCTCTCGCCGAACAGGAGGTGACGGATGCCCCGGGCCTGCGCGTCGCCGAGGTCGTCGCGCTCGGGCGCACCCCGCACCTCGGCGCGTTCGCCGGACCGGGCGAGCTCGACCGCGCCGTCGTTCGCCGCTGCCTCGAGGACGCGGGACTCACGGGGCTCGCCGACCGCGAGTACGGGTCGCTGTCAGGCGGCGAGCGCCAGCGTGTGAACCTCGCCCGCGCGCTCGCCCAGGAGCCCGAGCTGCTCCTCCTCGACGAGCCGACGAATCACCTCGACATCCGCGCCCAGCTGACCATGCTCGGGCTTCTCCGCACGCTCGCCGGCGGCGGGCTCACGGTGCTCGCGGCACTGCACGACCTCTCCCTCGCGGCGAGCTACGCCGATCACGTCGTCGTGCTGTCGGCCGGCCGCGTGGTCGCGGCGGGCGAGCCGCGCGACGTGCTCACGTCCGGCCTGATCCGGGAGGTGTGGGGCGTCGAGGCGGAGGTGCTGGAGCATCCGTCGACCGGGCGACCGCTCGTCGCGTTCTCGGATGTCACGGGCGAGCGGATGTCGCGGGCGCACACGGCCTCCATCGCCGGCCGCGAGGCGTAGCCTGATCGCATGAGCGAGTCCACCGAGGTGAGGGAGCTGAGCGTCCGCCGGCGGACGCTGCTCGACTGGATCGCCGACGAGTTCCTGCACAACTCGTGGGCCGGGCGGCGGCTCGTCGCCGTCGAGGGTGCATCCGACGCGCGAGCAGCCCGCTTCGCGGACGATCTCGCGGCCGCACTCGTCACGCGAGGGCAATCCGTGGTGCGGCTCTCGCTCGGCGACGTGGACGAGGCGACGCTGCGAAGCGAGACCGTCGAACCGTTCCGCGCGGGCGCACTCCCGGGCGCCGAGGGCGCCGGCACCGTGCTCATCGTCGACGGTCGCCGGCTGCTGAACCTGTCGGTCCGCGGCATCTGGCACTTCTCGGTGTGGACGCTCGCCGGCGACGAGCTGCCGCACGCGAGCGTGAGCGTGATCGTCGACGAGACCGATGAGTCGGCGCCGAAGCGGTACTTCTACGATCTCTGCAAGCTGCCGCCGAGTGTGGGCGAGCGGCACTGAGCCGCGCGCCCGGCGCGCTCGGGAGAGTCAGACCAGCGTGTCACGCGCTCCGAGCGCGTCGTAGGTCGTCCGGGCGGTCAGCACGGAATGGATCTACCGTTCGAGGCGAACGAAGGATGAGCGGGGTCATACCGCTTCCACGAGCGTTGTGATCGCTCTGGTCCTGCGAACGCGCCCGGCCCGGGCGGCGCGCGCGGGAGGGCGAGCGCGAGCCCCGCGGCATCCGCTGGCCGAGCCCGTGACGACGACGACACTCCGCTACGACAGCACGTCCTTCGTGAGGAACCGACCGACCGCGAGCGCGCCGAACACCAGGATGTAGCCCGCCTGCAGCAGCGCATTGTCGGTGAACGAGTCCCAGACGACGGGGTCGCGCATGAGGTCGCCGAGGCCGAGCCAGTAGTGCGTGAAGAGCCACGGATGCAGCCACTCCAGCTGCGGCAGCGCACCGAGGATCTGCGACACGACCGCGAGGATCGCGGTCGCGGCCATCGCCCCGACGGGCACGGTCGTGAGCGTCGACAGGAACAGGCCGATCGCCGACATGCCGAGGAGCGACACGGCCACGTACGCGGCGATCGCGAGGAATCGCAGCAGCGCCTCGCCCACGCTCACCGTGGTGCCCGAGAGCAACGTGACCTCGCCGATCGGGAAGAGCACCCAGCCGATCACCGTGCCGACCACGACCACGGTGAGCGTCGCGGCCGCGCAGAACGCCGCCGCCGCGAGGTACTTCACGACGAGGAGGCGGATGCGTCCGGCCGGCGCGATGAGCAGGTAGCGGAGGGAGCCGTGGCTCGCCTCGCCCGCGATCGCGTCTCCGGCGACGACGCCGATCGTGAGCGGCAGGAAGAGCGGGATCGCGACGATCATCGCGGTGAGGCCGACGAAGAGCCCGTTGTTCGTGATCTGGTCGAGGAACGCCGGCCCGCGTCCGGTCGGCGCCGGCCCGGCGATGATGATCGCGATCGCGATCAGGATCGGAATGAGCGCGAGCGCGCCGAGCATCGCCCAGGTGCGGCGCCGGCGGAAGAGGGTGCGCAGCTCCGAGCCGAGAAGGGAGCGGATGCCGCCACCGCCCGCCGATCGAGCAGGTCTCGATGCGCGTCCTCCCTGAGCCCGTCGAAGGGCGTCGGGCGCTCCTCGACCAGCGAGGTCGGCCTCACTGGACAACGTCGAACCCCTCACCGGTGAGCTCCACGAACCGCTGCTCGAGGTCGGCGTGCACGGTCTCGAATCCGCGCACCCGCACGCCGGCGTCGACGAGCGCGGCGACGACCGCCTCGGGCGGGGTCGTGCCGAGCGGCGCGGTCACGAACGCGTCCTCGCCCGGGTCGGCCGCGAGGCCGAGCCCGGCGAGCACCTCGCGTGCGCGGGCGGCATCCGGCGTGCGCACGAGCACCCGCGCCTCGCCCTCGTCGCGGAACTCCTCGAGGGTGCCCTGGGCGACGAGCCGCCCGGCGCTCATGACGCCGACGTGCGTGCAGATCTGCTCGACCTCGGCGAGCAGGTGACTCGACACGAACACGGTGGTGCCGTCGACCGCGAACGAGCGGATGAGCGCCCGCACCTCGCGGGTGCCCTGCGGGTCGAGGCCGTTCGTCGGCTCGTCGAGCACGAGCAGCTCGCGCGGCATGAGCAGCGCGTTCGCGAGTCCGAGCCGCTGCTTCATGCCGAGCGAGTAGGCGTGCACCTTCTTGCGCGCCGCGTGCGAGAGCCCGACCCGGTCGAGCGCCTCGGCGACCCGGGCCGCACGGGTGCGGCGCGGCGCCCGGCGGTCGGCGGCGTCGAAGCGGTGCAGGTTCGCTTCGCCCGAGAGGTACGGCGAGAACGCCGGTCCCTCCACGAGCGCGCCGACACGCGGCAGCACCGAGTCGCCGTGCCGGGGCATGTCGGCGTCGAGCACGCGCGCACCGCCCGCCGTCGCCGCGACGAGGCCGAGCAGCATCCGGATCGTGGTCGTCTTGCCCGAGCCGTTCGGCCCGAGGAATCCGAACACCGCGCCCTGCGGCACCGCGAGGTCGAGGCCGTCGACGGCGAGCTGCGAACGGAAGCGCTTGGTGAGGCCCTGCGTCTCGATCGCGAGTGCTGCCACCTCGGGCGCCCGTCAGCGACCGCTCGCGGCGGCGCCCCGCAGGCGGTCGGCGGTCACGGCGCCGGCGAGCACCCGCCCGTCGTCGGTGAAGAGCACGGTGACGAGCGAGGTCTGCAGGATGCGTCCGCCGTCGACGGGCTCGGTGAGGGTGTCGAGCATCGCGGCGTCGCCCTGAGCCTGTCGATGGGATGCCTCTGCGCCGATGCCTCCGGCACCATCGGCGCCCTCACCGCCCGCGCCCTCCTCGCCCGCACTCGCCGCACCCGTCGGCAGCTCGACGACCGCCGACCAGCCCTCGCCGTGCACGATCGGCCGCGGCATCCGCTCGCCGTCGCCCTCGCCCGGCCGCTCGGACTCGGCCTCGGCCTTCCACCGCTCGAGCTCGGCCACGGTCGGCACCGGCACGACGTGCTCGGTCACGGTCGTTCCGGCGGGCGGGATGAACGCGAAGACCGAGGCATCCGGCGCCTCGAACGAGACCTCGGTGAAGGCGACGCCGAACGACGGTTCCTCGGCGCCGCGAGCGGTGACGGATGCCGCGAGCGCGACGCCCGTGTCGCCGTCGATCGCGATCGACACCTCGCCGACGAGCGTGTCGGCGTCTCGCGGTTCGAGCACGAGCTCGTACACCTCGCGGCCGGCCACCCGGCTGTCGGTGCCGACCGAGACGGCGGTGGACTCGTCGAGCTTCGCAAGCGCCTCGTCGAGCAGTTGCTCGGGCGTCGGCAGCGGCGCGCCGAGCTCGGCTTCGAGTCGCTCGCGCAGTTCGTCGGCGTGCGCGTCGGCCTGCGCCCCGTACTCTGCCTCGAGTTCGGACTTCAGCGCGTCGAGGGCTGCCCGGTCGACGGTGACGTGCGTCGCCGCCTGCTCGCGGGAGTCGTAGACCCAGGCGCCGTCGGGTGAGACGTAGACGTCGCGCTCGGCGAGCCGGTCGAGCACCTGCAGGCGGGCGTTCGTGCCGTCGAGGTAGACGCGCGCCGTGTGCGTTCCCGTCGCGAGCGAGATGAGGTCGTCGAGGTCGGTGGCGGATGCCTCGGCGCGGCCGTCATCGTCGGCGTCGTCGGTGCCGGGCCCGTCGGTCCTGTCGCCGCCTGCGCTCCCGCCCATCGCGCCGGTGAGTCCCGACAGGTCGGGCAGGCCGAGCTCGGACGTCTGCTCCACCGTGCCCGAGAGCGCGTCGACCTCGCTCGACGCCGCGAACTCGATGAGCTCGGCAGGCGTGAGGTCGGGCAGGTCGACCGCGGCGTTCGCCTGCATCGGCAGCCAGAAGCCGGTGCCGATGGCGAGCGGCACGGCCGCCACGGCGATCCAGGTGAGGATCTCGCGGCGCGATGCGTTGTGTGCGGTGGCGCGCATGTGTTCAGGGTACGCCGGTCGAGGCATCCGTAGTCCGATGCGTGGAGAACGTTCAGGATCGGTGCGACGGCTACTCTGAACCATCGCACGCCCGACCGCGACGCGGATCACCCATTGCACGCCCGACCGCGACGCGGATCACCCATTGCCCCTCGAAGCGCCACGGGTCTAGGGTGGGCGGATCGGCAGGTGTACCCAGTTCGGGGGGTTTCCATGGTCAACGTCGTCCGCCGTCGCACAGCGTTCCGCCGCATGAGCCTCGCCCTCGCGGCGTCGCTCGCGGTCGGAGCCGTCGCCGCGGCGACGCCCGCCTCCGCGCTTTCCACCGCTGCCGCGGCGGGGGTCGACGCTGTCGCGACCGGCCGTCCGGCACCACCGGCCCCGCCGACGTCCACGGGATACGGCGGTGCCGTCTCGTCCGTCGACGCGGAGGCGAGCCGCATCGGGCTCGAGGTGCTGCGCCGGGGCGGCAATGCCGCGGACGCGGCGGTCGCCACGGCCGCCGCGCTCGGCGTGACCGAGCCGTACAGTGCGGGCATCGGCGGCGGCGGGTACTTCGTGTACTTCGACGCCGAGACCGGCGAGGTCACCACGATCGACGGGCGCGAGACGGCGCCCGCCGCCATGCCGAGCGACGCGTTCATCATCCCGGGGAGCGTGACCCCGGAACGACCGCTCGGCCAGGCGTACCCGTTCGCCCAGCTCGTGTCGTCGGGCGTCTCGGTCGGCGTTCCTGGCACGCTCGCCACGTGGGAGGCGGCGCTCGACCGGTTCGGCACCGAGTCGCTGCGCGACATCCTGAAGCCGTCGATCGTGCTCGCCACGCGCGGATTCACGGTCGATGAGACCTTCCGGCAGCAGACGCTCGCGAACAAGGACCGATTCTCCGCCTTCCCCGACACCGCGGAGCTGTTCCTGCCCGATGGCGACGCGCCGAGAGTCGGGTCGAAGTTCAAGAACCTCGACCTCGCGAGGACGCTCCGGCAGATCGGGAAGCGCGGCACCGACGTGTTCTACGACGGCCCCATCGCCGACGAGATCGCCGACATCGTGCAGGACCCGCGCACGGATCCGGCGTCGACGCTGCCGGCGTTCCCGGGCTACATGACCGCCGACGACCTCGCCGGCTACGAGGTGCTCGAGCAGGACCCGACGCACGTGGAGTACCGCGGACTCGACGTCTTCGGCATGGCGCCGTCGTCGTCGGGCGGCACCACCGTCGGCGAATCGCTCAACATCCTGGAGAACTTCGAGCTGTCGGCCGACGACGTGGGCCGGAGTCTGCACCTGTACTTCGAGGCCACGGCTCATGCCTTCGCCGACCGCAACGCATACGTCGGCGACCCGGCGTTCGTCGACGTGCCGACCGAGGTGCTGCTCAGCCAGGAGTTCGCCGACGCTCGCGCCTGCGAGATCGACCCCGATGCCGCGTCGGCCAAGCCGGTGCCCGCGGCACCGCTCGACGCCGCCGGCTGCGATGCCGTCGCGCTCGAAGAGCACGCCGACACGGAGAACATCTCGACGACGCACCTCTCGGTCGTCGACCAGTGGGGCAACGCGGTCGCCTACACCCTCACGATCGAGCAGACCGGCGGCTCGGGCATGACCGTGCCGGGGCGCGGGTTCCTGCTGAACAACGAGCTGACCGACTTCAGTGCGGTTCCCGACCCGGCGGACCCGAACATCATCGAGCCCGGCAAGCGGCCGCGTTCGTCGATGTCGCCCACGATCGTGCTCGACCATGGCGAGGTGCGCTACGTGATCGGATCGCCGGGCGGGTCGACGATCATCACCACCGTGGTGCAGATCCTGATGAACCGGATCGACCTCGGCATGACGATGCCCGACGCCGTCGCAGCCCCGCGGGCCACGCAGCGCAACACCGCGGCCAATCTGGCCGAGGCCGACTTCATCGCCGCCTATGCCGACGACCTCGCGCCGTTCGGCCAAGCGCTCACGCCCACGGGCGAGATCGGGGCCGCGGCCGCCATCGAGGTCGACGCGAGCGGGCTGATGATCGCCGCAGCCGAGCCGGTGCGCCGGGGTGGTGGCACCGGCCTGGTGCTCGAACCGGCACCGTGACGCCGTCGCGATTGCATGACTCTGGCCGGTTTGCATGACGTGCGAGCGCTCACATCTCATGTGTTATCTCGCAGGACATCGGTGACAGTTCTGTGTCAGGACATCGGTGACAGTTCCGGGGGTCTTGGTGGTGACACTTCGTCGGGTCAGATCGGTGGGTGAAGCCTTCTGAGCCTGTAGACCCTCGTATCCGACTCGCGATCACCCGGTGGCCCGCTGATGCTCCGCGCGGGGCGGTGACCACGTTCTGCGCCGAGCACTCGATCTCGAGGAAGACGTTCTACGAGATCCGTAAGCGCACCATCACGGATGGGCCGGCGGCAGCGTTGGAGCCACGCTCGAGACGGCCGAAGAACAGCCCGACCAGGCTCAGCGAGGACGTGAAGCAGCAGGCTCTGGATGTGCGCGCCGCGCTGGAACGGTCGGGGCTGGATCACGGGCCGATCAGCGTGCACGAGAAGATGAGATCGTTGGGGCTGGCCGCCCCGTCCGAGGCGTCACTGGCGCGGATCTTCCGCGACGCGGGCGTCGCCCGGTTGGAGCCGAAGAAGCGGCCTCGTGCGGCGTACCGCCGGTTCGTGTATCCCGCGCCGAACGCGTGCTGGCAGCTGGACGCGACCGAGTACGTCCTGACCGGTGGCCGCACGTGTGTCATCTTCCAGCTCGAAGACGACCACTCCCGCGTCGCGATCGCTTCCCACGTCGCCGACGGTGAGACCGCCGAGGGAGCTCTCGCGGTCGTCAGGAAGGGCATCGCCGCCCGCGGGGTGCCGCAGCGGCTGCTGACCGACAACGGGGCCGCGCTGAACCCGTCCCGGCGCGGGTGGGTAGGCCAGCTCGTCACCTACGTCACGTCCCTTGGGGTGGCGGCGATCACCGGGAAGCCGTACAGGCCGACCACGCAGGGCAAGAACGAACGGTTCCACCAGACCCTGTTCCGGTACCTGGACAAGCAACCCCTGGCCGCCACGATCGCCGAGCTCCAAGCGCAAGTCGACGCGTTCGACGTGATCTACAACACCGAGCGCCCGCATCAGGGGCTGCCTGGCCGGATCACCCCGCAGCAGGCCTGGGACGCCACCCCTATCGCCGAGCCGCCCCGGCCACGGCCCGCACCCGTCGACCCCGTGATCCCAGGCGACGACACCCCGACCCCGTACCCCGGAGTCGACACGGCCGCCCCGGCCGGTGAGAGCGTCCTCACCGTGCGCCGCGACGGCGGGGTCGGCATCCGAGGCGTGCGATTCCAGATCGGCCGC
>NZ_JBHXMP010000007.1:0-144111 GCF_042720415.1 Agromyces sp. NPDC058484
CCGCCGGAAGTCGCGGGAAGCGAGCGGCCGAGGCGTCGAGGCGTGGGGGGGCCCGGGGCGGCGGCCCCCCCCCCCGCCCAACCCGCCACCGAGGTGCGCGACGCGTCGACGGGTGAACTCGTCACCCGCGTCTCGACCGAGGGGCTCGACCTCGGCGCAGCGCTCGAGTACGCCCGCACGGTCGGGCAGGCGAGTCTCGGCGAGCTCACCTTCCACCAGCGCGCCGTGCTGCTCAAGCAGCTCGCGCTCGCGCTCACCGAGCGCAAGGCCGAGCTGTACGAGCTCTCGGCGCGCACCGGCGCGACGAAGCAGGACTCGTGGGTCGACATCGACGGCGGCATCGGCGTGCTCTTCACGTACTCGTCGAAGGGCCGCCGCGAGATGCCGAACGCGAAGGTGTTCGTCGACGGCGCGGTCGAGAACCTCTCGAAGGACGGTTCATTCCTCGGGCGGCATATCTACACCCGCCTGCCCGGCGTGGCCGTGCAGATCAACGCGTTCAACTTCCCGGTGTGGGGTTCGCTCGAGAAGTTCGCGCCGGCCTTCCTCGCGGGCGTGCCTACGCTTGTGAAGCCCGCGACGCCGACCGGCTACCTGGCCGAGGCGATGGTGCGCATCCTCGTCGAGTCGGGGCTGCTGCCCGAGGGGTCGCTGCAGCTCGTGTCGGGCAGCGTGCCGGACCTCTTCGACCACCTCCGCCTCGGCGACCTCGTCGCGTTCACCGGCTCGGCGTCCACCGCCGAGCGGCTGCGGCAGCACGAGTCGGTGCAGACGGGCGGCGTGCGGTTCACCGTCGAGACCGACTCGATCAACGCGTCGGTGCTCGGCACCGACGCGGTCGCCGGCACCCCCGAGTTCGACGCGTACGTGAAGCAGCTCGTGGTCGAGATGACGACGAAGGCGGGGCAGAAATGCACGGCGATCCGCCGGGCGATCGTGCCCGCGGCATCCGTCGACGCTGTCATCGACGCCGTTCGTGCCCGCATCGACGAGCGCGTGGTGCTCGGCGACCCGCGCGCCGAGGGCGTCACGATGGGTCCGCTCGCATCGATCGCGCAGCGCGACGAGGTGCTGCGCCAGGTGGGCAGGCTCGAGGCCGCGGGCGGCGAGCTCGTCATCGGATCGACGGATGCCCCGGACGTCGTCCACGCCGAGGGAGCGACCGGTGCGGCATCCGACGGCGCATTCGTCGCCCCGATGCTGCTGAAGTTCCCGGATGCCACAGCCGAAGCGGTGCACGACGTGGAGGCGTTCGGGCCGGTCGCGTCGATCCTCGGCTACGACTCGCTCGACGAGGCCGTGAAGCTCGTGGCACGCGGCGGCGGCTCGCTCGTGACGAGCGTGGCGACGCACGACCCGTCGGTCGCCGTGGCGCTCGCATCGGGGATCGCCGCCTACAACGGGCGGGTGCTGTTCCTCGACCGCGACGATGCACGCTCCTCGACGGGCCACGGCTCGCCGCTGCCGGGCCTCGTGCACGGCGGACCCGGTCGCGCCGGCGGCGGCGAGGAGCTGGGCGGCATCCGTGCGGTGCTGCACCACATGCAGCGCACCGCGGTGCAGGGCTCGCCCGAGATGCTCACGGCGCTCACGGGGGTGTGGCACGCGGGCGCGGCGTCGCAGCCGGGCGGCACGCACCCGTTCCGCAAGTCGCTGGCCGAGCTGAAGATCGGCGACCAGGTCGTGTCGGCGTCACGCACCGTGACGCTCGAGGACATCGAGACGTTCGCGGCGTTCACGGGCGACACGTTCTACGCGCACATGGACGAGGCCGCGGCATCCGCGAACCCGTTCTTCCCAGGTCGCGTGGCACACGGCTACCTGCTCGTGTCGTGGGCGGCCGGTCTCTTCGTGGATGCCGCGCCCGGGCCGGTGCTCGCGAACTCGGGTCTCGAGAACCTCAGGTTCGTGACCCCGGTGTCGCCGGGCGATTCGATCCGCGTGGAACTCACGGCGAAGCAGATCACGCCGCGCGAGACCGACGAGTACGGCGAGGTGCGCTGGGACGCGGTGCTCCGCAACCAGGACGACGAGCTCGTGGCGTCGTACGACGTACTGACGCTCGTGGCGAAGAAGCAGGCGACCCGAACCGGCTGATCGAGCCGCGATTCCGTCAGGCGGGCGAGACGGTGACGAGCCCGAGCCCATCGGCGGCGTCGAGCAGGCGCCGGTCGTACGCCCAGACCTCGTCGGCCTCGAGGAGGGTTGCGGTGGCGAGGTGGATCGCGTCGAGCGAGCGGAGCGTCGGCGGACCGATGCGTCGGGCCACCGCGGCCACGTCGGGCGTGATCGGCGCTTCCTGCACGCCCGAGAGGGCGCTGTCGCCGAGCCGTGCGATGAGTCGGGGGTCGGTGGTGTCGAGACGGCTCCGCAGGGCGCGCGAGACCTCGATCCAGGCGAGCGTCGACGAGGCGATCGTGGTGCCGGCCTGGACGGCGGCGTGAGTGGCAGCGTCGACGGCGGTCGACTCCGCCTCGGCCAGAACGCGCTTGAGCAGCGCGCTGCTGTCGACGTAGATCAGCATCAGAACCGATCGTCGCGGTCGAGGAGCGTGTCCGAGGTGACGCCGTCGGGCAGGACGAGGAGCTCCTCGCTGCGCTGGAACGGCCTGCGCGGCGGGATCAGGCTTGCCCGATAGGTGGATGCGGGCTTGGCCTCGTTTTCGAGGTACGCGTCGAGCGCACGGCGCAGGATCTCCTGCTGGCTCAGGCCTGTGCGGGCCGAGTACTCCTGCAATGCGATGGCGGCATCGTGACGGAGTCGTAGGTTCGTGGCCATGCACCATGGTACCAATCTGTACCGTAAGGGTCGAGGCGCTGTGCCATGGCTCTGGATCAGCCGCGGAGCGCCAGCACGAACGGCAGCACCTCGGCCGCGCCCGCGTCGCGGAGTGCGCGCGCGGCGACGGTGAGGGTCCAGCGGCTGTCGGCCTGGTCATCGACGAGGAGGATGCCGCCGGGCGGCACGTCGAGCCCGTCGGCGCTGAGCCTGTTCCAGAGGCCGGCCAGCCGGAACGCGCTGTTGCCGCCCGGCCGCCCCGTGGGGCCACCGTCGGCGTGGCCGAGCACGCCGAGGTACGGCAGTCGCCCCACCTCGGCGAGGCCGCGGGCGAGCGAGTCGATGAGGAGCGGACGCGAGCGGGAGGGCATCGACACGACGGCGACCGGTCGCTCGGTCCAGCCCCACTCGGCGAGCACGCGCACGCAGGCCGCGAGCACCTCCGGCGACACCGCAGCGTCCGGCGCGCCGGGTGCGAAGAGCTCGCGCAGCGTGCCGCCCCACCCGAGGTCGGTGAGCCGAGCAAGCGCCCGCCCCTCGCCCGCCCGCTCGCCGGGGGAAATGCGGCCCTTGACGGGAACTCCGAGGCGGTCGGCGCCGGTCGGCCACATGGCACGCGGTTCGACCGGCACGCCGACTCGATCAAGAGCTGCGCTCGCGGCATCCGCGGCGCCTTCGGCAAGGCCGCCCGGGTACCAGACGCCGGCACAGTTGTCGCACCGGCCGCACGGCGTCGCCGAGCCGTCGTCGAGCGATCGCTGCAGGAACTCCATGCGGCATCCGGAGGTCTCTTCGTAGTCGACCATGTGCTGCTGCTCGGCGGTGCGCTCGGCGGCGATGCGCTCGTAGCGCTCGGCGACGTAGACCCATGGCTCGCCCGTGGCGACCCACCCGCCCTGCACGCGGCGTACCGCACCGTCGACGTCGAGCACTTTCAGCAGCAGCTCGAGCTGAGTCCGACGGATGTCGACCATCGCCTCGAGTGCGGGTGTCGAGAGCGGCACGTCGGAGAGCGCAGCGAGGATGCGCTCGGCACGATCCTGGTCGGGCATCGAGGCCGTGGCGAAGTAGTGCCAGATGTCGGGGTCCTCCCGGCCGGGCAGGAGCAGCACCTCCGCACTGTCGGTCGCGCGCCCGGCGCGGCCGACCTGCTGGTAGTACGCGACCGGCGACGACGGCGCGCCGAGATGCAGCACGAAACCCAGGTCGGGCTTGTCGAAGCCCATGCCGAGCGCGCTGGTGGCCACGAGCGCCTTCACCTCATTGCGCTTCAGCATGCCCTCGGACTCGGCGCGCTCGTCGGGATCGGTCTGCCCGGTGTAGGCGCGCACGTCGTGGCCGCGCTCGCGAAGGAGCCGCGCCGTGTCGTTCGCCGCGGCGACGGTGAGCGTGTAGATGATGCCCGACCCGGCGAGGTCGTCGAGGTGGCTGAGCAGCCACGCCAGCCGGGTCGTCGAGTCGGGTAGGCGCAGCACGCCGAGCCGGAGCGACGTGCGGGCGAGCGGCCCGCGGATGGTGACGACGCCCGGCGCGGTGGCGGCACCGAGTGGTGCTTCCGGAGCCGCGGTGCCGAGCTGCTCGGCGATATCCGCCACCACTCGGCTGTTCGCCGTCGCCGTGGTGGCGAGCACGGGCACCTCGGCGGGCATCTGCGCGATGAGGTCGCGCAGCCGCCCGTAGTCGGGGCGGAAGTCGTGCCCCCAATCGCTGATGCAGTGCGCTTCGTCGACGACGAGCAGGCCGATGCGCCGCACGAGCGCGGGCAACTGCTGTTCCCTGAACGAGGGGTTGTTCAGTCGCTCGGGCGACACAAGCAGCACGTCGACCTCGTCGCGGTCGAGCCGTTGCAGCACCTCGCCCCACTCGTGGGGATTCGTCGAGTTGATCGCCACCGCCCGGACTCCCGCACGCTCGGCGGCGGCGATCTGATCGCGCATGAGGGCGAGGAGTGGCGACACGAGCACGGTCGGCCCAGCGCCCCGCCGGCGAAGCAGCGACGTCGCGACGAAGTAGACCGCCGACTTGCCCCAACCCGTGCGCTGCACGACGAGCGCGCGGCGGCGACCGTCGACGAGCGTCTCGATCGCCTCGAACTGGCCGTCGTGGAAGTCGGCATCGGGTCGTGCCACGAGCTCGCGGAGCGCGGCGAGCGCCGCGTCGCGCAGATCGGTGGACGGGGTGGCGAGCGTCATGCGACCACTCTTGCGGACGCCCCCGACAACCGGCTGAGCCGCCTGCGGCGGGTGCTACTCGACGACCGAGGCCGGCGTCGTGGGCGCCCACCCGATCGCGGGCGCGATGTGCTCGGCGATCGTCGCGAGCATCCGCGTGTTGTATTCGACGCCGAGCTGGTTCGGCACGGTCACGATGAGGGTGTCGGATGCCGCGACGGCCGCGTCCTCGGCCAGCTCGGCGGCGATCGCCTCGGGCTCGCCGATGTAGCTCTTGCCGAACCGGGCGAGGCCGCCGTCGAGGAAGCCGACCTGGTCGTGCGTGTCGCCCGCCATCCGCCCGCCGAAGAGCGCGCGGTCCTCGTCGGTCGTGATCGGCACGACGCTGCGCGACACGGAGACGCGCGGGGTGCGTTCCCACCCGGCATCCGCCCACGCATCGCGGAAGACCTGGATCTGCTCGGCCTGCAGCTCGTCGAAGGGCACGCCCGTGTCTTCGGTGAGCAGCGTCGAGCTCATGATGTTCATGCCCTGCTCGGCCGTCCACTTCGCGGTGGCGCGGGTGCCGCTGCCCCACCAGATGCGGTCGGCCAGGCCCGGCGATTGCGGCTGGATGGGCAGCAGCGCGCTCGAGCCCGTCATCTGCGGGTTCGCAGGGGCCACGCCGGCGCCCGAGATCGCCGCACGGAACAGCTCGGTCTTCGCCCGTGCGAGGTGGGCGTCGTCCTCGCCCTCGGACGGCACGTACCCGAAGGCATGGGCGCCGTTCAGCGCGGGCTCCGGCGACCCACGGCTGACGCCGAGCTGCAGGCGGCCCTCGCCGCCTGAGTGCGCGCTGATGAGGTCGGCCGCGGCCGCCTCCTCGGCCATGTAGAGCGGGTTCTCGTAGCGCATGTCGATGACGCCCGTGCCGATCTCGATGCGGCTCGTACGCGCGCCGATCGCGGCGAGCAACGGGAACGGGCTCGCCAGCTGCCGGGCGAAGTGGTGCACGCGGAAGAAGGCGCCGTCGATGCCGAGCTCCTCGGCCGCCACGGCGAGCTCGATCGACTGCACGAGGGCGTCGCCGCCGGTGTTCGTGCCCGATTGCGGTGACGGATGCCAGTGGCCGAACGAGAGGAACCCGATGCGCTTCTTCACACCCGTCTCAGCGCTCTGAGGCATCCGTGCATTCCCCTCTGCCGGCGGAACCGCACGAATACGGCATCCGTCGGATGCCGCGTGCCCGCCTCAGGGAGGAGCTTAGAGGAAGGGGAAGGCGAACGGATGCCGCCCCGACAGGCCGCGCGATCCGATGAGGTCGCCGCGAGCAACGTCCGGGGGCGGGCGAAAGGCGCGCGGCGTCGTTCACGAATCCGCCGTGTGAAGGATGCCTCACGTGAGGCGTACCTCACACGAGCATGAGCGAGACACCGTCAGCCGAGCAGCTCTTCGATGCGGTTCGACGCGGGCATCCGCAGGCCGTCGAGCACGACGGCGATCACGTCGTCGGCGAGCCGGCCGGCGTCTTCGCGACCGCCCGGGCGGTACCACTCGACGATCGAGTTGATCATGCCGAAGGCGAGCCGCGACACGACGCTCGCGTCGATGTCGCTGCGCAGCGACCCCTCGGCCTGCGCCTCCGAGACGAGCGCGGTGACCTTCTTGTCGAACGCGCGGCGCCTGGCGAGGGCACGGCGTTCGACCTCAGTGTTGCCGCGCACCCTGAGCAACAGCGTCACATAGGCGAGCTTGTCGACGAGCACGTGCACGGCGCCGCGGAGCACGTGGTCGAGCCGATCGGCCGCACGGCCGCGCGCGGCCCCTTCGACGGGCTCAGTGAGCGATGACTGCTCCAACACGCCCTCGAGTGCACCGAGCGCCTCGTCGAGGGCGCGCTCGAGAATCTCGTCCTTCGACGCGAAGTGGTGGTAGATCGCGGACTTCGACAGCCCGAGCCGATCGGCCAGCACGCCCATCGAGGTCGCGTCGTAACCGTACTGGTTGAAGGCGGCGACGGCGACATCGAGGATGCCGCGCTGGTCGTAGCCGGGGCGACCGCGCCGGGCAGATCCGTTCTCGCTCATCGCCCTCAGCCTCGCACCGGCGAACGGTCGGTTGAGAGCGAGCGGCCGCGGAACTCGGCCACGGCGTCGCCGTGCTCGTCGACGACCGACACGTCGTAGACCCCGGTGCGCCCGCTGCGGATGCGCCGCACCGCGGTCGCGGTGAGCGTCTGCCCGGCGACCGTCGACTTGAGGAAGGTGATGTCGGCACCGGCGGCCACGGTGACTCTCTCGTCTTCGTTGCAGGCGATCGCGAAGGCGGTGTCGGCGAGCGCGAACACGAGGCCTCCGTGCGTGATGTGGAAGCCGTTGGTCATGTCGTCGCGCACCCGCATGGAGACGACGGCGAGGCCGGGCTCGTCCTGCTCGACGACCATGCCGAGCGCAGCCGAGGCCCGGTCGCGGTCCATCATGGCGCGGTTCGACGCGGCCGTGTTCGGCGCGGCATCCGTCGTCGCGTCGGTCGCGGCATCCGTCGTCGCGTGGGGCGCGGCATCCGTCATCTGAAGCTCCTCGACGAGTTCATGCGCCGTTGCCGGGCGCCTGAGATGACTATATACTAACTGAACGATCGGTTAGTAATAACGGATGCCGCGAACAGACCAGGAGTCGACGATGACCGCACCCGCAGACCTCAGCGTGGCACGTGGCGAGGCGCATGACGAGGCCGCCCCCCTCGACGAGCTCGGGGAACGGCTGTTCGACGACCTCATCGCGAAGGACTCGCGCGTCGAGCCGCGCGACTGGATGCCCGACGCCTACCGCAAGACGCTCATCCGCCAGATCTCGCAGCACGCGCACTCCGAGATCATCGGCATGCAGCCCGAGTCCAACTGGATCACCCGGGCGCCGAGCCTGAAGCGCAAGGCCATTCTCATGGCCAAGGTGCAAGACGAGGCGGGCCACGGCCTCTACCTCTACTCGGCGGCGCAGACGCTCGGCATCACGCGGGAGGAGATGATGCAGCAGCTCATCGAGGGCCGCGCGCGCTACTCGTCGATCTTCAACTACCCGACGCCGACCTGGGCCGACATGGGCGCGATCGGATGGCTCGTCGACGGCGCCGCGATCTGCAACCAGGTGCCGCTCTGCCGCTGCTCGTACGGCCCGTACGGCCGCGCGATGGTGCGCATCTGCAAGGAGGAGTCGTTCCACCAGCGCCAGGGCTTCGAGATCCTGCTCGAGCTCATGCAGGGCACTCCCGCGCAGCAGACGATGGCGCAGGATGCCGTGAACCGCTGGTACTGGCCCTCGCTCATGATGTTCGGGCCGCCCGACGACGAGTCGCCGAACTCGGCGCAGTCGATGGCGTGGAACATCAAGCGATTCTCGAACGACGAGCTGCGCCAGCGCTTCGTCGGCATGCTCGTGCCGCAGGCGGAGGTGCTCGGCGTCACCCTGCCCGACCCCGAGCTGCGGTGGAACGAGGAACGCCAGGCCTACGACATGAGCGAGATCGACTGGGACGAGTTCCACGAGGTGCTCGCCGGCCGCGGTCCCGCCAACGCCGAGCGGCTGCGTCGCCGTCGCGATGCCCATGAGGAGGGGGCGTGGGTGCGCGAGGCTGCGGCCGAGTACGCCCGCAAGCGCTCCCTGAGCTCGTCGAAGGGAGCAGCGTGAGCACCCCGGGCGCTTCGACAGGCTCAGCGACCGAGGCCACCGAAGCCTGGCCCCTCTGGGAGGTCTTCGTACGGGCCAACCGCGGACTCTCGCACGTGCACGTCGGCTCGCTGCACGCGCCCGATCCCGAGATGGCCGTGCGCAACGCTCGCGACCTCTACACCCGTCGCAACGAGGGCGTGTCGATCTGGGTGGTGCCCGCCGACGCGATCACGACGAGCGACCCCGACGCGAAGGGCGCGTTCTTCGAGAGCCCGGCCGGCAAGAACTACCGCCACGCCGTCTACTACACGAAGAGCGAGGGGGTGAAGCACCTGTGAGCGACGATGTCCCGGTCCCTGAGCCTGCCGAAGGGCACGGCGACGTCTCGGTCGACCAGCACGGCGACGTCTCGGTCGACCAGCTCGCGCTCGCCGAGGAGCTCGCGGGTGCCGGTGCGGCGGCCGACGGCACGACGGCGATCGCATCGGCGGATGCCGCGGAGTACGCCCTGCGGCTCGGCGACGACGCCCTCGTGCTCGCCCAGCAGCTCGGCATGTGGATCGCGCGCGCGCCCGAGCTCGAGGAGGACGTCGCTCTCGGCAACATCGCGCTCGACCTGATCGGCCACGCCCGCTCGCTGCTGCACTACGCCGGCACCGCCTCCGGCCGTAGCGAAGACGACCTGGCCTACTGGCGCGACGAACCGGAGTGGCGCAATGCGTGGCTCTTCGAGCAGCCGAACGGCGACTTCGCACACACGATCGCACGGCAGCTCGTGGCATCCGCGTATCTCCACGAGCTGTACGGAGCGCTCATCGACTCGATCGACCCGACCCTCGCCGCGATCGCCGCGAAGTCGGTGAAGGAGGTCGACTACCACCGCGACCATGCCGTGCAGTGGACGCTGCGGCTCGCGGGCGGCACCGACGAGTCGCGCCGGCGCATGATCCTCGCGGTCGCCGACACGTGGCCGTACGTCGACGAGCTCTTCGAAGACGACGAGCTCGTCGAACGGCTCGCGGCCGACGGCGTCGCCGTGCTTCCGTCGTCGCTGCGGCCCGCGTTCGACGAGGTCGTCGACGCGGTGCTCGCCGAGGCCGAGCTCGAGCCGCCCACCGGGCGCACCGCGTTCATCGCGTCGGGCGGTGGCCGCCGGGGCTCGCACACCGAGCACCTGGGGCCGCTCCTGGCCGAGATGCAGGTGCTCGCCCGAGCGCACCCGGGGGCGTCATGGTGACCGCGACCTCCGCGGCGTCCGTCGCCCGTCCCGTGCCCGCCGACGCGGCGGCGCGACAGGCGTGGGAGGTCGTGGCGACGGTGACCGACCCCGAGATCCCGGTCCTCACCATCGAAGACCTCGGCGTGCTCCGCTCGGTCGAGGTCGCCGAAGACGGCGCCGTGCGAGTGCAGCTGACACCCACGTACAGCGGATGCCCCGCTCTCGACGCCATGCGCGACGACGTGCTGCTCGCGCTCACGCATGCCGGCTACGCCGACGCGCGGGTCGACCTCGTGCTCGCGCCCGCGTGGACCACCGACTGGATGAGCGAGGCGGGCAAGCAGAAGCTGCGCCGATACGGCATCCAGGCGCCGAGCGGGAAGGCGGCCGCCCGTCCGACCGGCCCGGTGCGCGTGCAGCTCGCGGTGAAGTGCCCGCGCTGCGACTCGCTGAACACGCGTGAGCTCGCCCGCTTCGGTTCGACGTCGTGCAAGGCGCTCTACGAGTGCCGCGACTGCCTCGAGCCGTTCGACTACTTCAAGGTGCTCTGATGGCGGCGCGCCCTTCGACAGGCTCAGGGACCGGGAGTTTCGAGACACGTGCTCCTCGACAGGCGGATGCCGCGATGGCCTCTGCGTTCCTCGCATCGACGGTCGGCGGCGAGCACCTCTCGAAGCGCCGACGCGCGCGGTTCCACGCGCTCGAGGTCGCCGAGGTGCGACCGCTCACAGCCGACGCGGTGGAGGTGACCTTCGCGGTCCCCGAGGAACTCGCCGACGAGTACACCTACCTGCCGGGCCAGTACGTGGCCCTGCGCGCCCGGCTCGAGGGCCACGAGCGCCGCCGCAGCTACTCCATCTGCCGGCCGCCCGAGCGGGGCAGCCTCTCGGTCGCGATCAAGCGCGATCTCGGCGGCATCTTCTCGACGTGGGCGAACGCGGAGCTGAAGGCGGGCGACACGCTCGACGTGATGAGCCCGCAGGGCACGTTCATCTCGGGACTCGAGGCGCTCGACGGAAAGCATGTCGTGGGCATCGCCGCCGGCAGTGGCATCACCCCGCTCATGGCGCTTGCGCACACGGTGCTCTCGCGTTCGGCGACCGCCGAGTTCGAACTCGTCTACACGAACCGCTCGACGCTCGACGTGATGTTCCTCGAGGAGCTCGCCGAGCTGAAAGACCGCTACCCGTCGCGGCTCGCAGTGCACCACGTGCTCTCGCGCGAGCAGCGCACCGCCCCGCTTCTCTCGGGTCGCATCGACGCCGAGAAGCTCGACACGATGCTCGACGTGCTGATCCGCCCCGCGACGGTCGACGAGTGGTTCCTCTGCGGACCGTTCGAGCTCGTGCAGCTCGCCCGGGACACCCTCGCCGCGAAGGGCGTGCCGGCCGACCGCGTCCGGTACGAGCTGTTCACGACCGACGCCGACCGCGTCGAGCCGCGGCACGGCCGCCCGGTCGTGGTGCAGCAGGGCGAGCAGACCGTCACGATCGAGTTCACGCTCGACGGGCAGTCGTCGATGGTCGAGAGCCCGGTGTCGGCGAACGAGTCGATCCTGAACGCGGCACTGCGCGTTCGGCCCGACGTGCCGTTCGCGTGCGCCGGAGGGGTGTGCGGCACATGCCGCGCACGGCTGCTCGAGGGCAGCGTCGCGATGACCGAGAACTACGCGCTCGAACCCGACGAGCTCGAGCGGGGCTACGTGCTCACCTGCCAGTCGCATCCGAAGACCGATCGCGTCGTGGTGGACTACGACGTGTAGTCGCGACCACCACGCTCCGTGTTCACGCACTCGGGGGGTGCTTTCCGGCCAGAATGATCGCGCGGGCTTCAGGCTGGTGGCCGGAAAGCTCCCCCGGAGAGCGGAGCAAACGGCAGAGAGCAGAAACGACAGGAGGATCGACGATGATCGAGATGAGCACCGCCGACGGCGTCGCCGAGATCGTGCTGAACGCGCCGGAGAAGCTCAACGCGCTCGATGCGGCGGCGATCGGCGAGTTGAACGCCGCCTACGCCGAAGCCGAGCGGATGTCGCAGGCCGGCGACGTGCGCGCGCTCGTGCTGCGCGGCGAGGGCCGCGCCTTCTGCGCCGGGCGCGACATCTCGGGCGTCGACCCCCGCGAGGACGACGTGCTCGGCTACCTCGGCGGCCTCGTGCAGCCGCTCCTCGAGCGCATGGCGGCGTTCCCGGCGCCCACGTTCGCGGTCGCGCACGGCGCCTGCCTCGGCGTCGGACTCGGGCTGCTCATCGCGACCGACATCGTCTACGTCGCCGACACCGCGAAGATCGGCTCGCCGTTCGCGAACCTCGGCGCCACCCTCGACTCGGGCGGGCACGCCCTCTTCGTCGAGCGACTCGGCGCGCACAAGACGATGGACCTCATCGTCACCGGCCGGCTCATGTCGGGTTCCGAGGCGGTCGCCTCGGGCCTGTTCTCGCAGGTGTTCCCGGCCGACGAGGTCACGGATGCCACCCGCCGGGCGGCTGGGGCCGCGGCATCCGGTGCCACCCAGGCGTTCGTCGCCTCGAAGGCGCTCGTGGCCGCGCTGCGCGACCAGCGCCTCGGCCTCTGGCAGTCGATGGACGAGGAGAACCGCGCCCAGGCCGCCCTCTGCGACACGGCCGACTACCGCGAGGGCTTCGCCGCATTCCAGGAGAAGCGCACGCCGGAGTTCACCGGCCGGGGTTGACGCCGCCCTGGTCGTGCTCGGCGATGTCACGGCCGAGTTCGTCCTCGATGAGGAGGTCCTGGCGCACGTGGTCGCTTCGGTACGCCGCCCGCCCGAGCATGTGCGCGGTCATGGGCTGCGTGAGCAGCTGGAACGTCATGATGAGCACGGCCGTCGTGAGCACCCCCCAGGTCGGCACCTGCAGCACGATCGCAACGAGCACGGTGGCGAGGCCCAGCACCTGCGGCTTCGTCGCCGCGTGCAGGCGGGTGAGCACGTCGGGGAAGCGCACGATGCCGATGCCTGCGGCCATGGAGAGGAATCCGCCCACGAGGATGAGCAGCCCCACGGCGATCTCGGCGGCGCTCACGAGGCATCCTGCTTCGACATGAAGCGGGCGATGGAGATCGAGCCGACGATCGCGAACATCGCGAGCACGAGCATCACGACGAGCGTGTCGGTGTGACGGTTGATCGCCATCTCGGCACCCAGCGCGCAGATCGCGATCGCGAGCAGCACGTCGGTCGCGAGCGCCCGGTCGAGGATCGTCGGTCCGCGGATGATGCGGGTGACCGCCGCGATCGCACCGATGCCGAACATGATGCCGGCGACGATGCCTGCGATGGCGAGGAAGGTCATCGCGGGTCCTCCTTCCGAGTGCGGATGTCGCGGTCCTGGTCTCGATACGCGGCTTCGCTGCTCCTCGACCGCCGGTCGCCCGCGCGACGTTCACGACGTGCTACGCGAACGGATGCCGCCTGCTCATGTGTGCCGATCGCCAGCACGATGCGCTCCTCCGTGCCGAGCACGTTCCGATGCGTGCGTGCGAGGTCTGCCTCGGTGCGGGTGCCCAGGGCATGCAGGTAGAGCAGCCCGCGCTCACGGTCGATGTCGACGACGACCGTGCCGGGCACCACCGAGATCGCCTCGGCCGTGAGCGTGGTCACGAGATCGGAACGGGTGAGCAGCTGCACCGCGATGATCGCGTTCATGGGCTTCCACCAGGGGTTCACCGCGAAGAAGGCGACCTGGAGCGAGGCGACGAGCACGTCGAACATCATCCGGAGCCCGAGCAGCAGCCCGCGCCACGGGTTGAACCTGCCGCTGAGGAGCACCGGTGGCAGGTACAGCAGCCGGGTCACGGCGACGGCGAGCAGCACGCCGGTGACGACGGTCAGCGCGTCGACGTGATCCCAGAGGAAGATCCACAGGGCGACGAGGGCGACGAGCAGCGGCAGCTGCCGCCACACCGACCGCCAGGGCGAGAGCTCGAGCGTCGCACGCGTCATCGGACACCTCCCGGGAACACGAGCGAGACGTACACGTCGGGATCCGTGAGCCCGTCGGCGGCCCGGCTCGCCAGCTCGAAGAGCGGACCGGCGAAGAGGGTGAGGCAGAGGGTCACCACCGCGAGCGCGGTCGTCGCGACGACCATGAGCACCGGAGTCGTGCGGGTCGCGGTGACCGTGTCGCCGCCGGGGGCTTCCAGCACGGAGCCGAGCAGCACCGACTCGTAGCCCTCGAGCTCCGAGCGCCTTCGCCAGAACGCCATGTTCCAGAATCGCGTGAGCGCGTAGAGCGTGATGAGCGAGGTGATCGCCCCCGCCGCGATGACGATCCAGATGAGCCACGCGTGGCCCGCGGCATCCGCGGCATCCGCGTTCCCGGCGCCGGCGAGGAACAGGCCGGTCTTGCCGAGGAACCCCGAGAACGGCGGGATGCCGCCGAGGTTCAGGGCGGGCACGAAGAACAGCACGGCGAGCAGCGGTGACGCCTTCAGCAGCCCCGCGAGCCGGGTGATCGAGGTCGAGCCGCCGAAGCGCTCGATGAGCCCGGTCGTGAGGAACAGGGTCGTCTGCACCGTGATGTGGTGGATCACGTAGTAGATCGTGGCCGCCATGCCGAGCTGGGTGCCGAGCGCGATGCCGAAGATCATGTAGCCGATGTGGCTGACGAGCGTGAACGACAGGAGCCGCTTGATGTCGGCCTGCGTGAGGGCGCCGAGGATGCCGATGAGCATCGTCAGGCCGCCGATCACCATGAGCAGCACCGTCACGTCGCTCTCGGCGAAGATCACCGTCTCGGTGCGGATGATCGCGTACACGCCGACCTTCGTGAGCAGGCCGGCGAACACCGCGGTGACCGGGGCGGGCGCCGTCGGGTACGAGTCGGGCAGCCAGAACGAGAGCGGGAACACCGCCGCCTTGATGCCGAAGCCGAGGAGCAGCAGCAGGTGGAGGATGAGTTGCACGCTGCCGGGCAGCTCGGGAAGGCGCACCGAGAGCTGTGCGATGTTGGCGGTTCCGGTCGCGCCGTAGATGAGCGCGATGGCGCTGAGGAAGAACAGCGACGAGACGAGGCTCACGATGATGTACGTGACGCCCGCACGGATGCGCTCGCCCGTGCCGCCGAGGGTGAGCAGCACGTAGCTCGCCGACAGCAGGATCTCGAAGCCGACGTAGAGGTTGAACAGGTCGCCGGCGATGAACGCGTTGAAGACGCCCGCCGACAGGATCAGGTAGCTCGGGTGGAAGATGGAGACCGGCGTCTCGCGGTGCCGGTCGGCGACGCCCTGCCCGACCGCGTACACGAGCACGACGAGCAGCACGATCGCCGAGATCAGGAGCATGATCGCCGAGAGCCGGTCGACGACGAGCACGATGCCGAACGGCGCCTCCCATCCGCCGACGCTGACGGCGACGGGCTCGCCCGCATCGACGACGCCGAGGAGGACCGCGGCGATCGCCGCGACCGCCGCGAGCACGCCGATGCCGATCGCGATCTGCGCGCGGCGATACCGGCCGAGGATCAGCGACGCCGCCGCCCCGACCAGGGGCAGCAGCACCACGAGGGGCACGAGCGCGGCGGTCATCGGACGTCGGCCTCCTCGTCGCTCGCGTCGATGAGCTCCTGGATGGCCGCATCGTCGGCGGCGGAGCTGCGGATGAGGTCGGCCGCCTCCTCGGCGTCTTCGGCCTCCTCGGCCTCGTCGTCGACGAGGTCGCCCTTCTCGCCCAGCTGCGCGAGCCACCACGAGCGGTAGATGAGGGCGAGCATGAACGCCGTGATCCCGAGGTTGATGACGATCGCGGTGAGCACGAACACCTGCGGCAGGGGGTCGGAGATCTCGTCGGCGTCGACGCCCTCGGCGAGGATCGGGGCGAGCCCGGGGGCGCCGCTCATGAGGTAGATCAGGAGGTTCACGGCGTTGCCGACGAGCAGGAACCCGATGAGCACCCGGGTGAGGCTGCGTTCGAGCATGATCGAGATGCCCGCGCCGAAGAGCACGGCCATGAGCACGACGAGCGTGAGCGAGGCGGTCACGCGCGCACCTCCTCGGGCACATCGGCACCCTCTTCGGACTCCTCTTGGTGCCGGTCGACCTCGCCGCCGAGGGCGCGCAGGATGTCGAGCACGAGGCCGACGACCACCAGGTAGACGCCGATGTCGAACAGCGTCGAGGTGCCGATCGAGATCGTGCCGAGCACGGGCACCTCGGCCTCGAACCACGCCGACTCGAGCGGGGCGCCGCCGAAGAGGAGGGATGCCGCGGCGGTGCCCGCGGCGAGCAGCAGCCCGGTGCCGAGCAGGCGCCCCGCGTCGATGGGCGCGGCCTCGCCGAGCTCGTACCGGCCGCCGGCGAGGTAGCGCGCGACGAGCGCGAGACCGGCGAGGAGGCCTCCCGCGAAGCCGCCGCCGGGCGCGTTGTGCCCGACGAAGAGCAGGTAGACCGAGACGACGATCGCGGGATGGAAGAGCAACCGCACCAATACCTCGATGAGGATCGAGCGGTTGCGCGGCGAGAGGGTGCGGCCGGCGAGGATCCACGTCTGGCGGGTCTCGGCGGCCTCGGCCGCGGCATCCGTCTCGCCCTCGGTGGCGGCGAGGCTCGTGCGCGGCGCGCGGATGCTCCACGCCGGCTCGGGCACCGGACGGAGCCGTTCACGCCGGTCGACGGGCGCGACATCGTCGCCGAGGTCTTCGAGCCGTGGCGCGCCGCCGGTGCGTCCCGACACGAAGATGAGGCTCGCGACGCCGGTCGCGACGGCCACCAGTACCGAGATCTCGCCGAGGGTGTCCCAGGCGCGGATGTCGACGAGCATGACGTTCACGATGTTCTCGCCGTGCGCCTCGATGGCGAGGGCCGGGAGCCCCTCGGCGATCGTCGGGTGGATGCGCGCGCCGAGCGCGACGAGTCCGATGACGCCCATGACGAGCCCAGCGAGGGCGCCGATGATGCCCCGGGCGAGCTTGTGCACGGGCGGGTTGCGCTGCGCGATCTGCTTCGGAAGCCGGCGCAGCACCAGCACGAACACCACGAGCACGATCGTCTCGACGAGCGCCTGGGTGAGCGCCAGGTCGGGTGCGCCCGACATGCCGAACAGCAGCACGAGCCCGTAGCCGGTGACGCTGACCAGCAGCACGGCGGTCACGCGCTGTCGCACGGTGGCCGCGGCGACCCCCGCGATGCCCATGACGAGCGCGAGGAACGGCTGGGCCGGATAGTCCCAGAGCCGGACGCCGTCGGGCCACGCGGTGTTCACGACGGATGCCGCGCCGAGCCCGCCGATGAACACCGCGACGATGATCGCGAGGTAGCCGGGCAGCCCGCGGTGCTGGATCGCGGTGGTGACGGATGCCGCGAGCCGATCGACCACGGACACGATGCCGAGGTACCCGCGAGCCGCGTCGAGCACCGGCGAGACCCCCGCCTGCAGCCGTGCGACCAACCGGCGGCGCCAGATCAGCAGCGCCCCGAGCGCGAACACCGCCGCCGACATGGCGAGCGCCGGTTCGAGGCCGTGCCACAGGGCGAGGTGGTAGTCGTGCGGCCCGGGCAGTTCGTCGGCATACGCGGCGAGCAGCGGCTCGATGAGGGGCACGGCGACCGCGAACGCCAGGCTCGCCGCTGCGAGGACGCCCGGCGTTGCTCCCATCGCCCGGCTTCCTGCGTGCAACGGGGTGGGCGCGGCATCCGCCTTCGTGAAGAATGCGCCCCAGATGAAGCGCACCGTGTAGGCGACCGTGAGCACCGAGCCGGCGAACGCGCCGATGAGCGCGATCCATGCCCACGGCTCGCCCGCGCCCGCGGCGTCGAGGAGGGCGGTGAACACGGCCTCCTTCGCGACGAAGCCGAGGAGCGGCGGCACACCCGCCATCGATGCCGCGGCGACGAACGCGATCGTCGCGATGACCGGCATCCGTCTGCCGAGCCCCGAGAGCCTGCGCCAGTCACGGGTGCCCGCGGCGTGGTCGACGATGCCGACCACGAGGAAGAGCGCCGCCTTGAACAGGGCGTGTGCGACGAGGAGCGCGACCCCCGCGAGCGCCGCATCCCGCGTGCCGAAGCCCGTGACCAGCACGAGGAAGCCGAGCTGGCTGACCGTGCCGTAGGCGAGCAGGAGCTTGAGGTCGTACTGGCGCAGCGCCCGCCACCCGCCCACGAGCATGGTGAGCACGCCGAGGACGACGACGATCGGATGCCACACCGCGAGCCCCTCGTAGCCGGGCGCGAGCCGGGCGACGAGGTACACGCCGGCCTTCACCATCGCGGCCGCGTGCAGGTAGGCCGACACGGGGGTGGGCGCCGCCATCGCGGCCGGGAGCCAGAAGTGGAACGGCACGAGCGCGCTCTTCGAGATCGCGCCGACGAGCACGAGCGCGATGCCCCACTCGCCCGCCGCGCCGGTCACCGGGTTCGCGATGAGCTCGGCGAGCGACGACGTGCCTCCTGCGGCGACGAGCACCACGAGGCCGACGAGCATCGCCAGCCCGCCGAACGTCGTCACGGTGAGCGCCTGCAGGGCCGCGCCGCGGCTCTCCTTCTTGCCGGTGTAGTGGCCGATGAGGAGGTACGAGAGCACGCTCGTGGCCTCCCAGAACGTGAACAGCAGAAAGACGTCGTCGGCGGTGACGAGGCCGAGCATGACGCCCGCAAAGGCGAGCAGGAGCGCGGCGAACCGGCCGAGCGCGGGCTCATCGTCGGCGAAGTAGTGCGTGCAGTACAGGAGCGCGAGCGCACCGATGCCGGTGACGATGAGGGCGAGGAGCAGTGCGAGGGCGTCGAGCCGGAAGCTCAGGGCGATGTCGAGCTGCGGGATCCACGGCACGACCTCGACCACGGCGTCGCCCGCGAGCACTCCCGGCAGCCAGGTGAGCAGCAGCACGAAGGCCGCGGCCGGAACGAGCGCGATGACCGGGAACACGCGACGGCCGAGCAGCCTCGTGAGCCAGGGCGTGAGGAGCGCGACGACGGCGAAGGCAGCGAGGCTGGCGATCAAGTTCACCCTCCTCGCGCTCGCACCGTCCGTCCATTGTATCCGGCGCCTGCGCAGCTTTAGTCAACTTTAGAACAGATGGATAAAACTGACTAAGACTCCTAAACTCACAACCATGGACAGCATCAGCAATCCGTACACCCCGAACGCGGGTGCGGCTCCTGAGGTCGTCGTCGGCAGGGACGATCATCTCGAGGCCTTCACGGTGCTGCTCCGGCGCCTCGAGCGACACCGCACCGAACAGTCCATGATCATCACCGGTCTGCGGGGCGTCGGGAAGACGGTGCTGCTCGGCCAGTTCGGCGAGATCGCGCGGAAGGCGGCGTGGGAGGTGGTCGAGGTCGAAGCCGGCAGGCTCGACGACCCACGATTCCGCCAGGCGATGTTCTCGCACCTGAAGTCCGCATTGCTGCGCCTCTCGCCCCGCGCCCGCTGGACGGAGCGCGGCAGGCGGGCGGCGGAGGTGCTGAGCGCGTTCGCGGTCTCCGTCGACAAGCAGGGCACCTTCAGTGTGTCGTGGGATGTCCCGCCCGCGGAAGGCGAGGGCGACAACGGTGACCTCGCGATGGATCTCACCGATGTCTTCGTCGCGCTGGGCGAGGCCGCGGAGGAGCAGGGCCGGGGGGTGGCACTGCTCATCGACGAGGTGCAGTTCCTCGGTCGATCCCAGCTCGAGGCGCTGATCCAGGCCGTGCACAAGACCGTCCAGCGCAAGCTGCCGATCACCTTCGTCGGAGCAGGTCTTCCGCAGATCGCCGAACTTGCGGGGGACGCCAAATCCTATGCGGAGCGGCTCTTCAGGTTCCCGGTCGTCGGTTCGCTCACCGGCGAGGATGCCAGGAGGGCGTTGACCGAGCCGGCCCTGGTCGAAGGCGTCTCCTACGATCCCGACGCGGTCGACCTCGCCATGGAGATCACGCAGGGCTATCCGTTCTTCATCCAGGAGCTCGGTTCCCAGGTCTGGAGCGTCGCGAACGGCGATCGGGTGCAACGCTCGGACGTGGAGATCGCGAAGGACGCGTACGAGGCGAAACTCGACGGCTCCTTCTTCCGCGTCCGGCTCGATCGAGCAACGCCTCTGCAGACGGCCTACCTGCGCGCGATGGCCGAGCTCGGCCCTGATCCGCAGAAGGCGGCAGACGTCGCGCGGGTGATGGGCCGTGAATCGACCCAGGTCGGCCCGACGCGTGCCGAACTCATCGACATGGGTCTGCTCTATACGCCGGAGCACGGGTATGCGGCATTCACCGTGCCCGACTTCGACACGTTCATGCTGCGCGCCGTTCCCGAACTGCATGTCCCCGAGGTCCAGAAACGCAAGCGCCGGGAGGACGATCGCGTCGTGCCGTAGGCGGGAGGATGGAGGCATGCCGATCCTGATCCAGCCCGACGTCCTCGCCGCGCGCATCACCGTGGGGGAGCGCACCGTGATCCTCGACGTGCGCTGGACCCTCGCCGATCCCGACGGCACCGATGCGTACCTCAGCGGGCATCTCCCGGGCGCGGTGTATGTCGATCTCGACGGCGAGCTCGCCGACCATTCCGTCGCCCGGGCGGGCCGCCACCCGTTGCCTGCAGAGGAGCGGTTCACGGCGGCGATGCGCCGTTGGGGCATCCGGTCGGGCGACACCGTCGTCGTGTACGACGACGTCGGCAACCAGTCCTCGGCGCGGGCATGGTGGCTGCTTCGGCACGCACGCGTGGCCGACGTGCGGATGCTCGACGGCGCGCTCGCCGGATGGCGCGCGGCGGGACATCCGCTCGAGACCGGCGATGTCCTCCCCGAGGCGGGCGACCGCCCGGTTCGGTGGCATGCCGACGCTCGACATCGATGCAGCAGCCGAGCTGCCCAAGTCGCGCGTGCTGCTCGACGCACGGGCGGCCGAGCGCTACCGCGGCGAGACCGAGCCGATCGACCCGCGCGCCGGGCACGTCCCGGGCGCGCGATCGGCGCCGAGCGCCGGCAACCTCGACGCAAACGGACGATTCCTCCCTGCCGCGGAGCTGCGGAGCCGATTCGTGGAACTCGGCGCCGTGCCGGGTGCCGCGGTGGGCGCCTACTGCGGATCCGGGGTGACGTCGGCGCACGAGGTCGCGGCGCTCGCGATCGCCGGCATCGAGGCGGCCCTGTACCCGGGATCGTGGAGCCAGTGGTCGAACGAACCCGGCCGGCCCATCGCGACGGGCGCGAGCCCGGGCTGACCGCCGGCGCCTCGGCCGCGCCGACTCCAGCGCGAAATCGGGTAGCGTCATCGAGTCACCCATCTGCCCCTTCTCGCCCTGACCGGGCGGAGATCGCATGCTCAGGCAATCACGAGGAGCGGCGGGCAGACTGAGATCCTGCGTTCCCGATCGAAACGAGACCTCCCCCCATGAACCGTGCCCTGCGCCGTGCCACGCCCGTTGCGCTCGCAACCGCCGCCGCCCTCCTCCTCGCCGGATGCGCCGCCGGCGGCGGGCCCGAGGGCGGAACTTCCGACGCGGACTGCCTCGACGTCTCCTCGGGCCCGCTCAGCGACGGCGTGAAGGTCGAGGGCGAATTCGGCGCCTCGCCCACCGCCACGTTCTCCGCCCCGCTCGAGGCCGACGAGCTCGAGCGCACCGTCGTCATCGAGGGCGACGGCGACGTGACCGAAGACGGCGACAAGGTGAACGTCATCGTGAGCGCGTACTCGGGCGCAACCGGCAAGGAGGCGTTCTCGCAACCGGCCACCATCCCCGTCGGCGAGGAAGAGGTATTCGAGGCCTTCCGTTCAGGGGTCGAGTGCCTTCCCGTCGGAACACGCTCGGTCACGGTGGCGCCCGCGTCGGCGCTCTATGACGGAGCAGGCAACGAAACAGTGGGAATAGCCCCGGGTGAGTCCGTGGTCATCGTCATCGATGTCGTCGAGGTGCAGGAGACCCCGAAGCCCGCCGAGTGGACGAAGGACGTGCCCGAGGTGAAGTTCGGCGCCGACGGCGCTGCGCCCACCGTGACCCTCCCTGCCACCCCGCCGCCTGCCGAGTTCCAGCTGAAGGTGCTCGAGGAGGGCGACGGCGACGAGGTGCAGGCGGGCGACAACGTCACCCTGCACTACCAGGGCACGAGCTGGGACACCGGCGAGGTCTTCGACCAGAGCTACGGCGGCGAGCCCGCGCAGTTCACGACCGACGCCGTGATCCAGGGCTTCGGCGCGGCGCTCGTCGGACAGAAGGTCGGCACGAAGCTGATCGTGACCATCCCGCCGCAGTACGCCTACGGCACGGAGAAGAGCGAGCAGAACCCGCTGGCCGGGCAGACGCTCGTCTTCCTCATCGAGATCGAGGACACCGCGCCCGCCGCGGGCTAACCGGCGACGGAGAGGCCCCACCAGAAGATCGCGGCGGACGCGACCCAGAACAGCACCACGAAGACGGTGTCGCGCGCCCGCCAGCGGCTGATGACGCGTTCGGTGCGCGTGGCGTGCGCGCCGAACGCGCGGGCGTCCATCGCGAGGGCGACCCGTTCGGCATGGCGGATCGCGCTCGCCAGCAGCGGCACGGCGTACGACACGATGCGCCGCGCGGCCGCGACCGGTCCTCGTCCGGCGTCGATGCCGCGCACACGGTGGGCGGCACGGATCACCTCGAGCTCGTGCCGGAACCTCGGCACGAACCGCAGCGCGGCCAGCGCGGTGTACCCGAGCCGATACGGCACGCGGAGGTTCTGCACGAGCGCCCGCACGAGCTCGGGCCCGGTGGTCGTGAGCCCCGCAATGAGCGACAGCATGATGATCGCCGCGATGCGCAGCGCCGTGGCGAAGCCCACCAGGTAGGCGCCGAGCGTAAACCGCCAGTCGCCGATCTCGATGAGCACGACGGATGCCGCGGCCCCCTGTGCGTCGATGCGCGTCGGGTCGACCCACACTCCGAAGCTGACGGCGAGGAGCGCGACGGCGACGGGCGTGCCGATGAGGAGGAGCGCGAGGGCGCGACCGGACAGCCGCGCCCCGACGAGGAGCAGCCCCATCGCGAGCACGCCGAACGCGAGCGGGATCGCGACGTCGCGCGTGAAAAGGAGTGCGATCATCACCGGCAGCGGTGCCAGCAGCTTCGCGAGGGGGTTCAGCGCGTGCAGGAACCGGGCGGGGTGCGCCGGTGCCTGCTCGGCGAAGGGGTTCCGAGCGACCGTCGCGGTGGCGGTCGAAGTGGTCGACGCCGTCGTGCTCATGCGGCTGCCCTCCCCGGGCGAGGGAGCTGCGACATCCGCGTCACCTGCTGCCATTCCGGATGCCGCGCGAGGCTCCGGGTGGCGCGCGCGAGCGGCGGGTGGCGGAGGCCCGCCGCTTCGATGAGGGGGCCGGCGAGCACGTCGGCGGTGGGGCCGACGCCGAGCACGCGGCCGCCCTGCATGACGGCGACGCGGTTCGCGTAGTCGGCGACGAGCTGCAGGTCGTGGGTGACGACGAGCACGGTCGTGCCCTCGGCGTTCAGGTCGCCGAGGATGCCGAGGAGCTCCGAGGCGCGTGCCCTGTCTTGCCCGAAGGTCGGTTCGTCGAGCGCGAGCACGGGCGCTCCGGCGACGAGGGCCGTGCCCACCGACAGCCGGCGCTTCTGCCCGCCCGACAGCAGGAACGGATGCCGGTCGCGGTGCGCGTCGAGGCCGAAGCGGCGAAGCATCCGCTCGATCTCGGCGCGCCGCTCGGACTCGGGAACCCCCTGCACGCGCAGGCCGAGTTCGAGCTCCTCGGCGACGGTGTGCGCGACGAACTGGTGCTCGGGGTTCTGGAAGACGAACCCGATCCGGCGGGCGCGTGCGCGGGCATCGGCGCGCGAGGGATCCATGCCGAGCACGTCGATCGTGCCGGGCGGCGCGGGAATGACGCCGGCGATCGCCTGCAGCAGGGTCGTCTTGCCGGCGCCGTTCGTGCCGACGATCGCGACGAAGTCGCCGGATGCCACGTCGAGGTCGACCCCGTCGACGACGACCGGTCCGCGCCGGCCGCCGCGCCGGATCGAACAGCCGCGCACCGTGATCGCGGCGGCGGGGGCGGGCGCCGCGGCATCCGTCGCCCGTGTCGTCGTCGCCGTGTACTCGGGTACTGGGGCGGGGAGCACCTCGATCGACTCGAGCGCCGCCGCGAGCTCCGACGGGGTGAGCGGGAGGGGCTCGATCGCGACGCCGGCGTCTTCGAGCCGCATCGCCGCGAGCGTCGAGACGGGGAGCCACACGCCGAGCTCGACGAGTTCGCGGGCGCGGCCGGCGAGCACGTCGCGCACGGGGCCGTCGACGACGAGCCGGCCGTTCGCATCGAGCACGACGACCCGATCGACGATGTCGACCGCCGCGTCGAGGTTGTGCTCGACGAGCACGATCGCGTGGTCGTGATCGTTCGCGAGCTCGCGGAGCACGGCGTAGACCTCGTCGATGCCCGCGGGGTCGAGGTTGGCCGTGGGTTCGTCGAGCACGAGCACCGGTGAGGCCATGGCGAGGGCGCAGGCGATCGCGAGACGCTGGCGGCCCCCGCCCGAGAGCACGTCGGGGTTGTCGGCGCGACGGTCCCAGAGACCGACGAGCTTGAGTGCGCGCTCGGCGCGGGCGAGCACCTCTGCGGCGGGGAGGAGCCGGTTCTCGGGGCCGAACGCGACCTCGTCGAGGAGGGTGCCCGTGACGATCTGCGCGTCGGGGTCCTGGAAGACCATCGCGACGTGCTCGCTGAGCTCGGCGACCGAATGGTCGCGCGTGTCGAGCCCCGCGACCCGGACGCGGCCGTCGAGCTCGGCGGCGATCGCGTGCGGCACGAGCCCGTCGAGCGCGAGCGTGAGCGTGGACTTGCCGCAGCCCGACGGGCCGAGGAGGAGCACGACCTCGCCCGCGCGGACCTCGAGGGACACCCCGTCGGGTGTCGGATGCGCCGCGCCGTCGTACCGGATGCGCACGGCATCGAGCTCGAGCAGCGGGGCGGCGGTCATGTGGGTCCCGGATCGGGCCGGCGGGCGTCGGCGGCGGATGTCGCGCCGGAGGTTCCGGCTGGGCCGGAGATCCCGGCTTAGGACAGCCTAACCTCCGAGCTCAGCCCACCGCCGACTCGATCCGCAATGACGCTCTGATGGACGCCGCCTCGAGCTCGGCCTCGATGTCGCCGAACGTGTCGTACTCCCGGATGCGCTCGGCGAGCGTGCGGGCCCGGTCGCGGTAGCCGCGGTCGGCGAGCACGCGGTCGACGGCGCGGCCGATCGCCTCGGCCGACGGCGTGCCGGTCTTCAGGTTCACGCCGACGCCAGACCACTCGGCGCGCATCGACACCTCGGGCTTGTCCTCGGTGTCGCCCGCGGCGACCAGCGGCACGCCGTGGCTCAGCGCGTACTGCGCCCCGCCGAAGCCCGCATTCGTGACGAACACGTCGGTCTTCGGGAACAGCAGGTCGTAAGGGAGGAATTCGGCGGCGCGGGCATTGGCCGGCAGTGGGCCGAGCTCCTCCATGGGGCGTCCGCCGGTCGAGACGACCACGAGCACATCGCGGTCGGCGAGCGCGTCGACCGTCGGACGGACGAGGCGGTCGAGGTCCTTGTTGTCGATCGTGCCCTGGGTGACATGCACGACGGCGCGCTCGCCGTCGAGCTCCGACCACCACTCGGGAAGTTCGTCGACGACCGGCGCGGGCGGCAGCACGGTGCCCACGAAGCGCAGGTTCGACGAGAGGTCGGTGCGCGGATACTCGAACTCTGCGGGTGAAAGCTGCAGGAACCGGTCGAAGAGACGGGACATGTCGAGCACGAAGCTGTCGAGCCGTGGGCGTCCGAGCGCCGCCATCGTCTCGTTCGCGAGCCTCTGGGTCTGCCGGAACACGACCTTCTGCACGAGCACGTTGAGCACGCGGTTGCGCAGCCGGCCGAGCGCGCCCGGCATCGGCGCGAGCCCCAGGCCGTAGGGTGCGACATCCGTGCTCGACTGGCTGAGCGGGATCACTCCTGCGGCGAGGATCGCCGGACGAGAGGCCGGGTCGTCGAGGAGAAGCGGGATGATGCCCGCGAACGCGGCGTCGACGAGGATGGCGTCGGGTGCGAGGTCGGCGATCGCGGCCTCGACGGCGCCCGTCTGGTCGGGCACGGTCTTGATGAAGATGGTCTGGATGTCGTACTGGAGCTTGCCGATGCCCCGGTGCTGGTCGCGGTCGGGCAGGTGGTCCTGGATGACGCGGTCGTCGAAGTCGGCGATGCCGCCGAGCGCACGGTGGTCGGCGCCGGTCGCCACCACGGTGTCGCGGAATCGCGACCCGGTGAGCACGGTGACGTCGTGGCCGCGTGCGACGAGGTCGCGGGCGATGGCGATGATCGGGGCGACGTGGCCCTGGATGGGGCTCGCGCAGAGCAGGTAGTTCGACATGGAGGTGAGGTCTTCCCGGTGGGTTCCGGCCGGCGCGGGATGCCGCGGGGCCATGCCGGCCGAAACCGTGCACGAACAGCGAAGCTACCGAGCCCGAGGATGCCTCGACAAGCGATTCGGGCCGCTTTCGGTGCTGACCTGAACGGGTTTCAGGGCAGGCACCGAGCTCGGCGGCGGGGCGTCCAAGGGGATTTCCAGCGCGCTCCCAGTCTGATCCCAGCATCCGGGAATGCCCCGGTCAGCGTGGATGTTGTACCTATGTCCGGGCGTGGAGCCGCCGCGCCGGAAGGAGGAGAAGGTGGGCATCAGCTACGTCGAGTTCGAAGACGAAGCCGGAGTCCTGCGTCGCTATCGCAAGCACGTGAACGGCCGGGGCCTCGTCGCCACGACCGCGAAAGTCGACCCGACCGCGTTCGTCGACTCGACCGCCTACGTCGACCCCGGTGCCGAGGTGCAGCGCGGGGTGCAGATCGGCCCGGGCGGGTGGATCGACCGCGACGCCATCGTGGCCGAGCGCGCCGTGATCGGCGTGAACGCGCACGTCGGCCGTGGCGCTGTCGTCGGACGCAACGCGGTGGTCGGCCCCTACGCGACCGTCGGCAACGGCGCGCGCGTGCAGAATGGCGCCCGCGTTCCGCGAGAGACCACGATCGCCGATGGCGACGAGTACCGCGCCTCGATCGACGACCTGCGCCGGCTCGGCCTCGCCGCCTGAGTCCGGATCCACTTTCGCTCACCGGGGCTCGATCCAGTTCGCTCACCGCGGCTCGATCCAGCGGAGCTCCCCGCGACCGACATACGTCGCCCAGATCGGCGACGGCCCGCCTGGCCGTCTCAATGCGTCTGCGTCTGCCAATTCCCCCTCATCGATGAGGCGGAACTTGCAGACGAGTATGCGCTTTGTGGGGTCGAACGGGATGGTGCCGGCCTCGCATTCACCCGACGGATGCCCCGGGCATCCCGCGGTCTACGGTGCGGATCGCCGTCAGTCGTCGGAGTCCTCGGTCTCCTCGGGCTCGCCGGTACCGTCGTCATCGCCCTCGATCTGGAGCACGGCGAAGTTCGCGTCGAGCTCCACCTCGACCGTCTCACCGCTGTCCAGGCGCACCTCGACCTCATAGGCGCTGGTGCCGTCGTCGCCGACCTCCGCCTCGACCACGGTACCCGGGCCTGCCGCCGCGAGGGCCGCCGCGCTCGCTGCCTCGAGGTCGGGGCCCGTGAGGTGCGCCGCGTCATCCGAGGATCCGGGCGAATCGTCGTGCCCGGTGAAGCCGTCGGTTCCGGCGAACGCGATGGCCGTCCCGCCGAGCACGAGCGCGGCGCCGACCGCGGCGGAGCTGATCCAGATCGTCCGCTTCTGCATGGTGACATCTCCCTGTTCGTTCGTTCGGGACAAGGATGCGCCGGTGCCGCTGAACCCAGCCTGAAGCGCCTCGGAGGCCGGAGTCTCCGACGCTCAGGCGTGTACGGGCCTGGCCGGCAGGGTGACGCGGAGCCGTGCGCCACCGAGGGTGGACTCCTCGACTCGCACCGACCCACCGTGCGCTCGTGCGATCTCGCGCACGATCGCGAGACCCAGCCCGCTGCCGCCGGTGTCGCGCGCGCGGGCGTCGTCGAGACGCACGAAGCGGTCGAAGACCCGATCGCGTTCGGCGGGCGGGATTCCGTCGCCGTCGTCGCCGACGATGAGGACGACGGATGCCCCGTCGGCATTCGGCCCGACCGAGAGCACCATCCCGGAGTGGGCGTGTCGCACGGCGTTGTCGACGAGGTTCCGCACGAGTTGGCGGAGGAGCCCGAGATCGCCGGTCACTCGAGCCGCGGCGATGCCGCTCGTCTCGACCGACAGCGCCCCGGCGCCGCGGACGCGCCGTGCCTCGTCGAGGAGCAGGTCGTCGAGGTCGACATCGGTCGGCTCGAGGCGCAGGGCGCCCTCGTCGGCGCGGGCGAGCACGAGCATGCCCTGCACGAGCCGCTCGAGACGCCCGCCCTCCTCGAGCACGGCGTCACCGAGCTCCTGCCGGCTGATGCCCTCGGGGTGGTCGCGGGCGACCTCGGCGTACTGTCGCAGGGCGGCGAGCGGCGATTTGAGCTCATGGGAGGCATCCGAGATGAACCGTCGCTGCGTCGCCTGCGACGCGTCGAGGCGATCGAGCATGCCGTTCAGGGTGCGCGCGAGGCGGCCGATCTCGTCGTCGGTTCCGGTCTCGTCGAGGCGTTGCGCGAGCGTCGCCGAGGTGACCGCGTCGACCTGGCGGCGCATCCGCTCGACCGGCGAGAGGGCGCGGCCGACGACGAGCCACGTGGTGACGGCCACGAGCACGATGAGGAGCGGCACCGCGACGACGAGGAGGCCGACGACCGTGGCGAGGGTCTCGTCGGTCGGCTCCATGCTGCGGCCGGCGATCACGATGAAGCCGCCGTCGGCGTCGTCGACCGCCGTCACGAAGGCCTCGTCGTCGACGCGGACCGTGCCCGGGTCGTCGTCCTCCCGCGTCGCCAGCGGCGATGCCGGTGCGTCCTCACTCGCCGCGACGACCGTGCCCGAGTCGTCGACGACCTGCACGAAGCGGTCGTCGTCGAGCTCGCCGAGCGACGCGGGTCCGCCCTCCTCGAGTTGCGAGGCGATCACCGCGGCATCCTGCTCCGCCGAGGCGGCCAGGCCGTCGAGCAGCGAGAGCCTGAGCGTCGCCCAGAACACGATCGCTCCGACCAGAAGCGCGACCGCGACGACGGCCGTCGCGCCGAGGGTGATGCGGGTGCGCACGCCCGCACGCCGCGCGCCCGCACTGCGCACGCCCGCACGCCGCGCGCCCGCACGCCGGGGGCGCGCACCGCCGCGGCCCGCGTCAGCCACCGTCAGCCGCCAGCCGGTAGCCGGCACCGCGCAGCGTCTGGATGCTCTCGCGGGCGAACGGGCGATCGACCTTGTTGCGCAGGTGCCGGATGTACACCTCGACGATATTCGGGTCGCCGTCGAAGTCGAAGTCCCACACCCCCTTGAGGATCTCGGTCTTCGAGACCACCTGGCCCGCCCGCCGGATCAGGAATTCGAGCACGGCGAACTCGCGCGTGGTGAGGTCGACTGCGACATCCGCTCGGCGCACCTCGCGGGTCGCGGGGTCGAGGCTGAGGTCGCCCGCCTCGAGCACGGCGGGTCGCGGCGTGCTGCCGCGGCGGATGAGCGCGCGAACGCGGGCGACGAGCACGGCGAACGAGAACGGCTTGGTCAGGTAGTCGTCGGCCCCGGTGTCGAGCGCCTCGACCTGGTCCCACTCGCCGTTCTTCGCGGTGAGCATGAGCACGGGAGTCCAATCGCGCGCCTCGCGAAGCGCCCGGCAGACGAGGTAGCCGTTCAGGCCGGGCAGCATGATGTCGAGGAGGATGACGGCGTAACGGTTCTCCCGGGCGAGCCAGAGCCCGTCGGTGCCGTTCGCGGCCACGTCGACGGCGAACCCCTCGGCCTCGAGGCCGCGCTTCAGGCCCTCGGCGAGTCGCAGCTCGTCCTCGACGACCAGCAGGCGCATCGGCGGCCTCCCTCTGCGTCCATCTTGACGGATGCCGCTGAAGCGCGCCTGAAGCGGCGGTCGTCGACTAGCGCCGCGTGAAGCCGACGGGTATCGAGACGCACCGGAGGAAACTGGCGCAGGCGATGAGCATGGCGGTCGCACACTCGCCTGTCGCGTTCAGCCCTCCTTCACCGGGCCGCTTCTCGAGCGGGTCTTACGGGAATCGAGCGCCCAGAAGCCTCGTGGATCGTTTCGCCGCGGGGGCTCGCCAGTTCTGGTGCTCCGGTAACCGACCGATACGGCAGATGATCAGACCGGTCTGAGGTCGTTAACCGAGTTGATGGCCCGTGTTCGTCCGGCCGCTGGCAGGATCGGACTTCTGCCGTCAGATTGCACGGCGAGAATCTGGTGGTACGGGAGTTCCGACTCATCTCAGGGCGGTAGTGTGATTCCGGCCGAGTTGGCCGGCGGCGTGGCTGCACTCGACGTTGATGTGTACGCGACGGTCTACCTCGACGATTCATCTCACGAGGAGTAGGGGTCGTGCGCGTTCCGGGGCCCCACTCGTGCCGTTGGGGGTCCGTCAGCGGACGTCCGCGAGCGGATCCACTGACGGGCATAGACGGGTAGCCTCGGCTGTGGGCGGCATCCCGCAGGAGAAGTGAAACCGGCACGTTCCGGCCCGTCAGGCTAGTACGGGGGCGTAAGCCCGTCGAACATCGGGAAGTGCTTGACGTTGCGCGTCAGCAGATCAGCTTCGAGTGCGATCGCGGTGGCAGCGATGGCGAGGTCGGGACCGTCGATGCCACGATTCCCGGGTAGCCAGCGACGACCGAGTTCGCCAGCAATCTCCGCAATTTCACCGTCAACCGGATGCCACGTGAAGATCTCGAGTAGGCCGCGAGTCATCCGCTCCTCGTGCGCGCGCATGCCCGCAAGGATCTCCAGCCTTGAGATCTCGCTCGCGTGCAGTGGCCCCGCGGATCGCGCGACTCGAAGCACGCCGACGGCCGAGTCGTTGCCCCGGAGCACGTCGATGATCACGGACGAGTCGACGACGACGGTCACCGGGCGGATGCTTCGTCGAGGCGACGCCCGGAACGGAGCCGCTCAACATAGGCCGCTCCGTCCTCGTCGCGGCCCTGCCAAGCGCCCACCGCTCCGTCGATCGCGCGAAGGTCTGCTTCAACGTCTCGGCCGGAACCGTAGACCTTCGTGACGGCGTCTCGGATGAGGGAGGACATCGACCGGCCGGTCCGACGAACCTCATCGTCGAGGATGCGACGCTCGTCGTCGGTGAGCGAGATCTGAGTCCGGAGCATGATGTAAGACTACATCATGGCGGAGGGAACCAACCCTCGAGCTGGACACAGTGACCGCTCCACTGGGGGACCGGCTTTCGGGCTTGCTTGGGTGACTGCCTGAAGCGATGAATAGGGTTTAGGGATGAGTGCCCCCATCCCGCCTGAACCCGAGACCATTTCCATCGATGGGAAGGTCTTTGCTGGTGTAGAGAATTCCGCGAGCGGCCAGGTCGGTGCCGCAACGCAGTTTCGCTATCACCAGGACGACGATGTCATCTGGGCGGAGTACTCGGGCGGCGCGATAGTCCGAGGCTACCTCGTGGGGATCCGCACCGGAGGCAAGCTCGATTTCCGCTACTCGCATCTCAACACGGACAGGCAGACGGCGAACGGCGTGTGCGAGACACGCATTGAAGTCCTCGAGGACGGCCGGGTGCGATTCCATGAGGCCTGGGCTTGAGAGTCACGCCCGGAGACGGGCAACAGCATCGTGGAGGAAATTGCCCCGGCGCCGCGGTGAGCTATCGGCCTGCGGGCGGGTGAGTGAGGGTTTGCGATATCCGACAAGATGATATCGTTGGATTGATATCGGAGGTGAGTGTCATGGAACAGATCCTGATCCGCAGCCTGCCTGCGGGGACCAAGGCCGCGCTGCGCGCCCGAGCCGAGTCTCACCACCGATCCGTCGAGGCAGAGGCGCGCGAGATTCTCGCCGACGCCCTCAAGCGCGACCCGGTCACGATCGTCGACCTGCTGAGCACGGACGAGGGAGCCGATATCGAGCTCGAGCCCCAGCGGCTCGGCCTGACCGCCCGCACCCCCAACCTGTGAGGTACGTACTGGACACCAACGTGGTGTCCGCACTGCGGGTCCGCGGACGCAGTCCGTCGGTCGAGGCTTGGGCGGCGTCGATCCCGGCATCTGACCTCTTCGTCACGGCTACGACGATCGCAGAGATCGAGCGCGGTGTCGTCGCCAAGGAGCGAGCCGACGCGGCACAAGGCGAGGTCCTGCGCCGATGGTTCGAGGAGCGCGTCTTGCCGGCGTTCGCCGACCGCGTGCTGCCGTTCGACCTCTCGGCCGCGCGAGTCCTTGCCACCTTCCGGGTTCCCGAGCACGCACCGCTGGACGACGCCCTCATCGCCGCCGTCGCACAGTCCTGCGAAATGACCGTTGCAACGCGAAACACCAAACACTTCGAACCCCTCGGCGTCCGCTGCCACGACCCATGGGCCCAGACCCCGTAGACGAGGTTGTTGCATCGGGCGACGGCCAAGACTTTGTGACGGGCCCCCTCATCAGAGTCCCCGCGGGCCTTCCTTGGCATCGTGGCGTGATGCCACCCGCTGGCTCGCTCTCCAATGTTCCGTAACGGGATCCACTATCGGGCAACCCGGCACGGCCTGTCAGTCGAGCGCCAGCACGGCTTGCAGCGCGGTGTCGACGGCATGCATCTCGGTGGGGCTGAGTCGGCCGGCGAACTCTCCGAGCCGCGACTGGGGATCGATCACGGTGAGCTGTTCGATCATCACGCGGGTCTTCGTGCCGTTGATCTCGATCTCGGGCCGGAACGATGCCGCCCGTCGGCCGGTCGAGGTCGGCGCGATGATCCAGGCGGACAGCGGCAGATCATCGGACTGCACGACAACGGCATAGCGCGCACCGGCCTGCTCGTGACCGCGTGCATCCTTCGGCGCCTTGAGCCGGTAGAGGTCACCACGCACGGATCGCGTCCATCTCCGCGGCCAGCTCCCGTGAGGCGGCGACATCCTCGGCGTCATTGCGGAGGCTCTCTGCCTCAGCCCGCAGCCGCGCGCGGCGGTGTGCCCGTTCGGCTTCCAGGATCGCGTTCCGGACCGCCTCTGAACGCGACTGCCCCTCGTTCGTGAGCGACTCCAAGGCCCGTTCGACTTCGGGGTCGGTACGAATCGTAAGCGTACTCATAATACAGATTGTACTACGCAACGTACGGCGTGCCCGGCGTATGGTGGGGCGGGATGAGTCGTCCGGCCGGCTACGAATCGAGCGGGCTCGTATGTGCTGCGAGCCACGTCGCCGTCTCGGGGACGTCGGTCTGGCCCGCGGCGATCCCTCGCACGAACACGTCGATGTCGGACTGCGGGTCGACGGCCAGGTCGTATCCGTTCAGCTCGTAGAACGCTGCCGTCACGAGCCACGACAGCCGTTTGTTGCCGTCCAGCAGCGGGTGATTACGGTTGATCGCGATCAGCAGCACCGCGGCCTTCTCATGCAGGTCTGGGTAGACCTCCTCGTCGAAGACCGGCAGCGGCGCGGCCAGTGCTGACAGCAGCAACGCGCGGTCACGGACGTGCAGCCCGCGCCGGCTGACCCATGCTTCGACGTCGACCGGGTCGAGGTACTCCCTCACTGTGACAGCAGATCGAGGGCTTCGGCGTCGCGTTGCTCGATGCGTTCGAACGCAGCACGTGTGCGCTCGCTCTTCGCCAGGCGTTCGGCCCGCTCGCGAATCGCGAGGATCACGACCTCGTTCATCGAGCGGTGCTCCTTCTCGGCCAGTGCTCGCAGCAGCGCGCCGTCGGCCTCGTCGAGGCGCAGGTTCATGGCCATGGTGGTCGTCTCCCGTGAGTAGTACCAATTCGATACTACTCTCGTCGGGCCTACAGACCCACGGGCAAGAGTTCGCCCGCCAGGAGCCGAAGCGTCTGCTCGCGGCCGGGCGCGGCATCCGTGGGCTCGAACTCGTGGGAGCCCGCGATCGGCGACACCATGATCTCGTCGATGCCGTGCCGCTCGGCCAGCTTGCGCACTTCGGATGCCGCGCCCGCGGCATCCGCGATGATCCAACGTCGCTCCATGCCCGCGATGAGCTCGTCGGCGATCGAGTCGGCGGGCGCGTCCTGCGCCTCCTCGATCGTCTCGAGCGGCCGCATCGGGCGGTTCGTGCGCAGCCGCGCCATCGACCGCAGCTGCGGGAGGGCACGGGCGCGGGCCTCCTCGACGGTCGGCGCGACCGACGCGTTCACGGTGAGGAACGTCTCGGGCGACGGATGCCGCTCGCTCGGGCGGTACCCGGTGCGATACAGCTCGAGCGCCCGCTCGAGGCCGTCGCCCGAGAAGTGGTTCGCGAACACGTACGGCAGCCCGAGCTCGGCGGCGAGCTTCGCCGAGTAGTCGCTCGATCCGAGCAGCCAGAGCGTCGGGGCATCCGTCGCCGCCGGCGTCGCGGTGATCGCGTACTCGCGGCCGCTCGTGAGGCGCAGCGACGCGCCGTCGGGCGAGAGCAGGCTCAGGATGTCGGCGACATGGTCGGGGAACCGGTCGACGTCGGCCGTCGGACCGCTCACGCGGAGGAGCTGCGTGATGACGGGGTCGCTTCCGGGAGCCCGCCCGATGCCGAGGTCGATGCGGCCCGGCGCGAGCGCCTCGAGCGCGGCGAACTGCTCGGCCACGACGAGCGGCGCGTGATTCGGCAGCATGACGCCGCCCGATCCGACCCTGATGCGCTCGGTGCGCGCCGCGATCGACGCGATGAGCACGGGCGGGGTCGTCGACGCGACCGCCGGCATGTTGTGGTGCTCGGCGAACCAGTAGCGCGTGAAGCCCAGCCCGTCGGCGAGCTGCGCGAGACCGACGGATGCCGCGACCGCGCCCGCGCTGGTCTGGCCGCTCCGCACGGGAACGAGGTCGAGCACGGACAGGCGCAGCGAGGGAGTCATCCCTCTCGGCAACCGGCGGGCGGCGCCGGGTATTCCGGGACCTGCGGAGCGGGATAGCCCTGAGGCATCCGGAGGGGCGCCACTGACGCGCCAGAGCGCGGCACGTCGTGAGATGGACATCGCGTTCGTGCGTGCCGCGGGGATCCCGCGGCCGTCCGCCTCCGATGTGAGGGCCCGGGCCCGCGAGTGCGACATCCTGAGAGGAACGATTCGTGAACACCCCTGTGTCCGGCGCCGCTGCGAATGAGGCCCGCGCCAACCAGACCGCATTCCGCGACGCCGACCTTGCGAGCGTCACCGACATCGCAGAGGCCCGCGTCCACCACGACACCACGGCGCGCTCGCTGCGCGAGTCGCTCGCTCTCCTCGGCGACCGGCTCGCGGGCCGCATGCACGTCCCGGGCGACTCGGGCTGGGACGACGCGCGCGCCGCCTGGAACCTCGCCGTCGACCAGCGGCCCGTCGCGGTCGTCGTCGCCGCCGGCGTGAACGACATCGTGCAGACCGTGCTGGCGGCGAAGAGTCTCGGCCTCGCGGTCGCCCCGCAGGCGACCGGCCACAACGCCGGCCCGCTCGCCGCCGCGAACGGCCTCGCTGACGCGTTGCTGCTCCGCACGTCGGAGATGCGCGGCGTGCAGGTCGATCCCGAACTGCGGGTCGCCCGCGTCGAAGCCGGCGCGCTCTGGGGCGACGTCGTCGCCGCGGTCGCCCCGCACGGCCTCGCCGCGCTCGCCGGATCGTCGCACGACGTCGGCGTCGTCGGGTACACGCTCGGCGGTGGCGTCAGCTGGCTCGCCCGCTCGCACGGACTCGCCGCGAACCACGTGAGCGCCATCGAACTCGTCACCGCCGACGGCCGGCGCCGTCGCGTGGACGCGTCGCACGAGCCCGAGCTGTTCTGGGCGCTGCGCGGCGGCGGCGGCGACTTCGGTGTCGTCACGGCCATCGAGTTCCGGCTCTTCCCCGTCGCCGAGATCGTGGCGGGCACGCTGTTCTTCCCGATCGAGCGTGCCGAGGAGGTCATGCAGGCGTGGGCCGCGTGGACGGCGACCGTTCCCGACACCGTCACCTCGGTCGGCCGCCTGCTGCGGTTCCCGCCGATGCCCGAACTGCCGCCGTTCCTCTCCGGCCGGTCCTTCGTCGTCGTCGAGGCGGCGATCCACGAGTCGCCCGAACGTGCCGTCGAGTTGCTCGCTCCGCTGCGCGGCCTCGCCCCCGGCATGGACTCGGTGCATCCGCAGTCCGTCGCCGAGCTGCTGCGACTGCACATGGACCCGCCGGGCCCGACGCCCGGCTACGGTGACGGCATGCTCCTCGCCGACCTGTCGCCCGCGACGGTGCGAGCCTTCATCGACGCCGTGGGTCCGGATGCCGACACCGCCCTGCTCACCGTCGAGATCCGCCACCTCGGGGGCGCCCTCAGGCCCGAGGTGGCACGGAGCTCCGCGGCCGAGCGCGGTGCGCCCGAACCGGGCGTCGTCGCCGGCTTCGACGCGGAGTACCTCGTGTTCGGTGCGGGCATCGCGATCCCCGGCGCAGAGGAGGCGCTCGCGGCATCCCTCGGCCGGCTGCTGTCCCGCGTCGAGCCGTGGCGAGCCGGCGTGGACTACCTCAACTTCGCCGAGCACGAGCGGTCCGCCGAGCGCCTCTTCGGCGACCGGGTCGCTCGGCTGCGCGCGGTGAAGAACGCGGTCGACCCGACGGGTGTCATCCGGTCGAACCATCCCGTGGGTCGCTGACTGGGGGTGTCGCTCGCGGCGTGGCCTTCATAGGCTGGAAGCGAGCGACATCGCTGTCGCGTGATCCCCCGGGAGGTACCGATGACGGTCCACTACGAGCTGCCCACGACCGCGGATTTCGCAGCGTTGGCTGGTCCGCATCACCCGGCCATCTCGATCTACGTGTCGACGTCTCCGGTCGTCAGCGAGCGCGAACGCGCCGAGGTCTCGGCGAAGAGCTCCTTCGACGAGGCGATCGAGCAAGTGAAGGCGTCGGGCGCCTCGAGCGCCGAGCTCGACGCGCTGCGCGCGGCACGCCACGGGGTCCTCGGCGACCTGCGGCTCTGGGCGAACCTCGCCAGATCGCTGGCGGTCTTCGTCGCGCCGGGGTTCAGCGAGGTGTTCGTGCTGCCGAACCGGCTCGACGACGCCGTGCACGTCGGTTCGCACTTCACGCTCGGGCAGCTCCTTCGGGCACCCAGCCAAGACCAGGAGGCGTACGCCGTCGCCGTCTCGGCGAACGAGTGGACGCTCTGGCACGCCACTCCCACCGACCGTGCCGCGCAGATGCCGGTCGACCCCGCCCTGCCGAAGAACGCCGACGAGGCCTCGAACCGAGAGCCCGGCGATGCCGGCAACCGACGGGTCGGCGGTCACGGCGACCGTGGCATGAGCGAGGACGACCGCAGGTCCGCCGGGCTCGACATCTACGCGAAACGCGTCGCCGACGCCGTGCGGCAGCAGCTGCAGGTGCACGACCCCGACGAGCGGGTGCCGCTCTTCGTCTTGGCGGCCGAGCCCATGCTCAGCCAGTTCATCGAGCGAGCGCGCAACCACCGGCGCATCGTCCCGGTACCTGGCGCACCCGACCGGCTCGGAGCCGCAGAGATCGACGAGGCGCTGCGGCTCGAGCTCGCGAGGCTCAACGTCAGCGAAGCCGCGAACGCGTTGCACGGCCTCGCCGAGGGGAGCGCCGGCCGCGTCGAGCGCGACCTCGCCGCGATCGGGCGCCTCGCCGCCGACGGCGCGGTCGACACGCTGTGGTTCGACTTCACGACGTCGGTGAACGGCACCCTCGACCAGGAGTCGGGTGCCATCGAGTTCGCGACGGGCAACGGCACCGGCGAGAACCTCGACGACGGCACGCTCGCGGGCGACCTGCTGCCGCAGCTCGCGCTGCTCGTGATCTCGAAGGGCGGCAAGGTCGTCACGGTGCGCAGCGACGACCTCGACGGCGAGGTGTGGTCGAGCCCGGCCATGGCCGAGCTCAGGTACGCGCTGGCGTAGGCCGGGGGTGGGACGGCTCAGACGGCGGATGCCGCGACGCGACCGGATGCGGTCACTCGCGCGGATGCGGCATCCGCTCGCTCACGACGTCCGCGCCGAACGGCACGACCGGATGCGGCATCCGCTCGCGCACGACCTCCGCGCCCGGCGGCACGCGGCCGGGTGGGCGTGCGCACGGGGATGACGAAGCCCCCGCGCCACCCGAACAGGATCTCGATGCGCTCGGCCCGGGTGTCCTCGATGACCGCATCGACCGATGTCGTGGCCGGCGCGTGCGTCGCGTGCAGCGGCGGCCGCTCGCGCAGTTCGAGTCGGAGGATCTCGGGATGCGGCACGACGCCCGGGTTCGCGGCGACGAGCCGCAGCTCCCAGCCGCCGGTCGGGCAGAGCCCCGAGCCGTTGACGTGAACGAGCCGGCCGTCGGAGGTCTCGATGGCGGTCGCGCTGAAGTCGCGCGGCGAGAAGTCGCAGTGGTCGGTTGGCTCCATTCGACCGACGCTACGCAATCGCGGCGACGCCGTCGTCAGTGCTGGCGCTGAGATCGCTCCTAGGCTGGAACCCATGCGATTCGGGATGTTCGTTCCCCAGGGCTGGCGCCATGACCTCGTCGGCATCGAACCGGCCGAGCACTGGCAGGCGATGCGCGGCCTTGCCGAGTACGCCGACGCCGCCGACTCGGGCTGGGAGTCGATCTGGGTGTACGACCACCTGCACACGGTGCCGGTGCCGAGTGAGACCGAGGCGACGCACGAGGCGTGGTCGCTGACGGCGGCCTACGCCGCGTCGACGTCGCGCATCCGCATCGGCCAGATGTGCACGTGCATGGGCTACCGCAACCCCGCCCACCTCGCGAAGGTGGCCGCGACGGTCGACGTCATCTCGGGCGGACGCGTCGAGATGGGCATCGGCGGCGGCTGGTACGAGCACGAGTGGCGCGCGTACGGCTACGGGTTCCCGCCGGTGCCCGAGCGTCTCGCGATGCTCCGCGAGGGCATCGAGATCATGCGCCAGGCGTGGACCACCGGCACTGCGACCCTCGACGGAGCGCACTACCGCGTCGACGGCGCGATCGTGCGACCGCTGCCGCTGCAGCATGGCGGCATCCCCCTCTGGGTCGCCGGCGGGGGCGAGAAGGTCACGCTCAAGATCGCGGCGAAGTACGCCTCGTACACGAACTTCAACGGAACGCCCGCAGTGTTCGCGCACAAGAGCGACGTGCTGCGCGGGCACTGCGCTGCGGCCGGCCGCGACTTCGACGCGATCACGCGCACCTCGGACTTCAACACCGTGATCGGTTCGGACCGAGCGGATGTCGCGCGTCGCCTCGCGGCGATCGAGGCGCGCGTCGCGCCCTTCCTCGGCCCCGAGAAGACGGCGCGCTACCTGGCGGAGTACCGGGCGGATGCGCCGACAGCGCTCGTCGGCACGCCGTCGCAGGTCGCGGCGAAGCTCGCGGAACGCACCGAGCTCGGGCTCGGCTACTCGATCCACTACTTCCCCGAGGCGGCCTACGACCGCACGGGTCTCGAGCTGTTCGCCGCGGAGGTCATGCCTGCGCTGCGGTAGCGGCCGACCGGCCCTGCCCTTTCAGCGCCCCTTCAGCGCGGTTTGCATGACTTCGGCCGACTTACATGACAGGGGCTCGTCCGGGCGTCATGCGAACCGGACGATGTCATGCAAACTATGCGGCGAGTTCCTCGTCGAGCTTCGCGCCGAGCTCGGCGTCGGTGGGCTCGGTGAAGTGCGTGCCGTCGGGGAAGACGACGACGGGGATCTGGGTGCGGCCGCTGATGGCCTTCGCGCGATCGGCGCCGTCGGCGACGGTCTCGAGGTCGACGTAGTCGTAGTCGACGCCGCGGCGGTCGAGGAACGCCTTGGAGCGTCGGCAGTCGCCGCACCATTCGGCGCCGTACATCGTGATGCGGGCAGGGCTCAGGTCAGTCGCGGGGGAAGTCACATCCATAACGTACGCATGGATCCTGAGCGGTCTTCCCAGCTTCGCGCGGCCGTGGCCACCGGGGCGCAACGAGAACGGGTGCCGCGAGACGGGGATGACCCCGGCGCCGCGGTTCACCTACCCGGCGCGCGCCACGCCGCTATGCGCGAACGACGGCAGGTACGTGCGCGCCCACGAGCCGGATGAACGCGCTGAGCTGTGCCACCCCCTCGGGCGTGCGGGGCAGCGTGTCGAGCAGTCCCGGCGAGTACACGAGGTAGGCGGCCCACTTCGCGCGTGAGATCGCGACGTTGAGCCGGTTCTTCAGCAGCAGGAACTCCACTCCGCGCGGGGCAGCGGCGGCGGATGACGCGGCGAGCGACACGATGGCCACGGCCGCCTCCTGCCCCTGGAACTTGTCGACCGTTCCGACCGGCACCTCCGTGTAGCCGGCGGCGTCGAGCGCGGCGCGCACGAGCGTGAGCTGCGCGTTGTAGGGGGTGACCACGATGAGGTCGCGCTGCGCGAGCGGGCGGGACGCCGCTGCGGCATCCGTCGGGTCGACCCACTCGCGCCCGAGCAGGTCGCCGACGAGGCCGACGATCTCGAGGGCCTCCTCGGGTGACGCCGTGGCGTTGCCGGTGTGCGGCACCGGGATCGGGGTGAGCCCCGGCGCGATGCCGTCGAGCGAGCGCTCCGACGCGCACGGATGCGAGTGCAGCTCGCCCTCGTACGAGAGCCGTGAGACGGGCGCCGCGACGGCCGGGTGCATGCGCCTGCTCTCGGCGAGGAAGTAGCCGTACTCGGCCGGCAGCACATCGTGCCCGTCGGCCACCCAGCCGAGCGCCGAGGCGTCGACCGGCTCGGGATGGTTGCCCTGGCTGACCTGCGGCAGCTGCTGCGGATCGCCGAGGAGCAGCAGGTTGCGGGCGGCGACCGACGACGCGATCGTCGCCGCGAGCGAGAACTGGCCGGCCTCGTCGATGACGAGGAGGTCGAGCGAACCGCGCGGCACGCGGTCGGCGTTCGCGAAGTCCCACGCGGTGCCGCCGATCACGAATCCGGATGCCGCGTGCTCGGCCGCATACTCGGCGACTCCGTTCTTGGCGATGATCGTGTACCCGTGGTCGCCGGGCTCGCGGGCGTCTTTGGGCGCCTTGGCGACGAGATCGGGAGCGAGCCCGGCGCGGATGACGGCGTCGAGCACGTTCTCGACGACGGCGTGCGACTGGGCCACGACGCCGATCCTCCACCCGCGCTTCGACACGAGCTCGGTGATGACGTGGGAGGCGACGTAGGTCTTGCCCGTGCCGGGCGGGCCCTGCACGGCGAGGTACGAGTCCTCGAGGTCGACGAGTGAGGAGACGACCGCGCCGACGTAGTCGTGCTCGGCCGAGAGCGGGGCGAGGCCGGCGCGCGTGCGCGGCGGAGTGCGACGCAGCACGTCGACCGCCGGGTTCTTCGGCCAGGTGAGCGGAGCGGCGGTCGAGAGCTGCTGCGCCCACTCGAGGATGGCCTCACGCTGACGGCCGGCCGGCGGCGGCGTGCCCGGCACGACCGCCATCGGCAGTTCCGACCAGGTGACCCCGGCGACCGATCGCTCCTCGACGACGAGGCCGTCGTCGAGCACCTCGAGCACGCGTACCGAGGTGTGGGCACGCGAGCCCGGGCGAAGTGCGATGCGTGGGAACGGCGCGGGCGGCTCGTAGAGCACGAAGAGTTCGGCGCCCACGCTGAACTTCGACCCAGGTGCGACCCGTCCTCGCAGCAGCAGGTTGCGCCGATCGACCTGCTGCCGGTCCTCGCGATACCAGCGCTGCACCACGGCGGATGCCCCGGGGTCGACCACGAGCACGTCGCGGTGATCCTCCCACGCCTCGAGCGGTTGCTCGACGCGGAAGAAGTGCGACCACCAGAAGCTCTTCGCCTCGCGATCGTGGTAGTCGATCGCGGCGGCCGCCAGGGCGAGGGCCGTGTGGTCGGCGTCTCGCTCGGGATCGTCGGGCGGCCCGGCGAGCCGCTGCAGGCCGACGGCGAGCGGAGACGCCTCGTAGACTTTGCCGGCCGCATTGGCGGCCTCGGCGAGGAGCGATTCGGGCACGGGCTCGATGCCGGCATCGCGCGCGATCCCGAGCAGCCAGTCGCGCAGCCGCAAGGTCGACACGCAGTCGTACCGGTTGTAGTCGGCGAGGTCGTCGAGCACGTGCTGCGCGGCGGCGGCGCCGACGAGGCCGGTTGCGGCATCCGTCTGGCCGGTGGCGAGCAGCTCCCGGGCGCGCACGTACTCGAGGATCGAGTCGCCGCCCGACTTCACCTCGGCCTCGCGCAGTTCGGTGCCCATGTACAGCGGCTCGAGCTTCTTGATCGAGTACGACCGGCTGCCCACCCGAACGGCACGCTTCACGATGGGGTAGAGGTCGACGAGCACACCGTCGGCGAGCAGCTGGTCGACGGCCGCCTCGCCCACGCCGTGCCGCGCGGCGATCGTGAGCAGGTGCGTGCGCTCGTAGCTCGCGTAGTGGTAGATGTGCATGTTCGGATGCGCCGCCCGCCGCGCCGCGACGAGCGCGAGGAACCGCTCGAGCGCCACGCGCTCCTCGGCGAAGCTGTGCGCCCAGAGCGGCGTGAACCGTTCGGCGGTGTCGACCATGCCGAAGAGGTAGTCGAGTCCCCAGTCGGTCGCCGCGCCCTCGGTGTAGAGCGGGTCGCCCTCGAAGTCGAAGAAGAGGTCGCCGTCATCCGGCTCGGGAATCGCCGCGAGGGATGCCGCGTCGCGCACCTCGACCGGCGGCGGGAGCGGCGGGTCGTCGGGGGAGCGGAGGCCCGAAGCATCCGCTGCGACAGCCGCAGCCTCGGCCTCGAGCTGCAACCGCGCCTGGATGCGCAGGTTCTCGATGGTCGCGTCGAGAATGCCGGGCACGTGCCCCCCGGATGCCGCGAGCGCATCGATCGTCGTGATGCCCGCGTCGTGGAGGGCCGCTCGCTGGGTGACCCGGAGTCCCGCGACGAGCAGCACGTCGCGGTGCGCCTGCACCTCGAGGTCGCAGGTGGGGCAGCGCCCGTCGAGGTCGTAGCGCGGGTCGCCCCACGCGACCGGGACGCCGTCGGCCTGGCGCTCGGCGACGATCTGCTCCAGTCGCGCTCGCCGGAGCCGGTAGACGGGTGCGATGTCGTCGAGCCGGTGCACGCTCGTCGACCCGTCGCCGAGCAGCAGCTCGACGGTGTCGGCGCACGCCACGCCCGTGCGCTCGAGCTGCTCGGCGTAGGCCGCGAGCTGCAGCAGCGCCGTGACGCGTGCTCGCCGGGCGAGCTTGGAGTCCTGCACGACGTAGCGCCCATCGGGCTGACGCACGATGAAGTCGGCGAACCCGATGAAGCCTTCGTCGGCGAAAGTGGCCTGGAACACCACGGGAGCGCCCGCCGCGAACGCCGCCTGCGTCGCCTCGACCGCCGCGGCGACGGCGGCCGCGTCGCGTACATCGGGTCGTTCGATCTCGACGACGCCCGCGCCGAGCCGCGCCCGGTAGACCTCGAGCACCCGGTGCTCGTGCGCGTCGCCCATGCGGCCCGAGCGCTCGAGCATCGCGTCCTCGGGATCGGGCACGGGCTCGATGCGGCCGAGCTTCGCGTCGAGCGCGCGCAGGAACGCGAACTCGCACTCCGAGGCCTTCTTCAGGTCACTCGCGCTCGTGACGACGGTGCCATCGACCAGGTACATCGCGCCCCTCTCTTCGGGTGCCTTCACCGTAGCGGGGGCCGCCGACATCAGGCGGCGACCGCCGCTGCAGCCCTGCGAGCGGATGCCGCGTGGCCTCCCCGGCCGTCGATCATGCCGAGGATCCGCCACGCCGCGGATGCGGCATACGATCGAGAGCGGATGGAGCCCCCGACCGCGAGGGTCGCCGCAACCCGGAGGTGCCCGAATGGCCTGGCGCATGCCCGCAGAGACCGCGCCGCACGAGCGCACGTGGATGGCGTTCCCGCGCCCCGGCCTCACGCTCGGCGACGACGCCGCGTCCGCCGAGGAGGCGTACGCCGCGTGGACCGCGGTCGCGCACGCCGTCGCCGAGTTCGAGCCCGTGACGATGGTCGTCGACCCGGTCGAGCGCGTCCGTGCAGCGCGCATGCTGAGCGCCGGCATCGAGCGGCTCGAGGCGCCGCTCGACGACTACTGGATGCGCGACATGGGCCCGTCGTTCGTCGTCGACGACGAGCGCCCCGGCGTGCTCGGCGGCGTCGACTGGATCTTCAACGGCTGGGGCGCCCCCGCGTGGTCGACCTGGGAGAAGGACCGCGAGATCGGCCGCTTCGTGACGGATGCCGCGGGCGCCGAGCTCGTGTCGTCGATGCTCGTGAACGAGGGCGGCGCGATCCACGTCGACGGCGAGGGCACCGTGCTCGTCACCGAGACCGTGCAGCTCGATCCGGGACGCAACCCCTACGCCGACAAGACCCGCGTCGAGGCCGAGCTCGCCCGCGCGATCGGCGCGACGCACGTGGTGTGGCTGCCGCGCGGCCTGACCCGCGACTACGAGGAGCTCGGCACGCGCGGCCACGTCGACATGGTCGCGACGATCCCGACGCCCGGCGTCCTGCTGCTGCACGGACAGCCGAACGCCGAGCATCCCGATCATGAGGTGATGCGCGGCATCCGCTCGTTCCTTTCGGAGGCTACGGATGCCGCGGGCCGCCGTTTCGAGATCATCGACCTGCCCGCCCCGTCGCAGCTGCGCGACGACGACGGCTTCGTCGACTGGAACTACGTGAACCACCTCGTCGTGAACGGCGGCGTGATCGCGTGCGGATACGGCGATGAGCGAGCGGATGCCGCGGCGCGCGAGCTGCTCGCCGCCGCCTACCCGGGGCGACGCGTCGTGACCGTCGACGCGCGGCCGATCCTCGCCCGTGGCGGTGGCATCCACTGCATCACGCAGCAGCAGCCGGCGGTGGCGTGATGGGCGGTTTCGACGTCGTCGAGGCGTCGATCGCCGACCTCCGCCGAGCGCTCGAGTCGGGCGCCGCGACATCCGTCGACCTCGTCGAGGCGTACCTCGCGCGCATCGAGGCGTACGACCGGCCGGGCCCTTCGACCCTTCGACAGGCTCAGGGGAGTCCGGGCTCAGGGACCGGACCCGCCCTTAACGCGCTCGTCGTGATGAATCCCGACGCGCTCGCCGACGCCCGTGCCTCCGACGAGCGGCGCTCGCGTGGCGAGACACTCGGCCCGCTCGACGGCATCCCGTACACCGCCAAAGACAGTTACCTCGCCCGCGGCCTCACCGCGGCGGCCGGCAGCCCCGCGTTCGAGCACCTCGTCGCGCAACGCGACGCGTTCACGATCGAGCGGCTGCGAGCCGCCGGCGCGGTGCTGATCGGACTCACCAACATGCCGCCGATGGCGAACGGAGGCATGCAGCGCGGCGTCTACGGACGCGCCGAGAGCCCGTACAACGCCGACTACCTGACCGCCGCCTTCGGCTCGGGCTCGTCGAACGGCTCGGGCACGGCGACGGCGGCGAGCTTCGCGGCGTTCGGACTCGGCGAGGAGACCTGGTCGTCGGGCCGTGCACCCGCCTCGAACAACGCCCTCTGCTCGTACACCCCCTCGAGGGGTGTCATATCGGTGCGGGGCAACTGGCCGCTCGTGCCCACGATGGACGTCGTCGTGCCGCACACCCGCACCACGGCCGACCTGCTCGAGGTGCTCGAGGTGATCGTCGCCGACGACGCCGAGACCCGCGGCGACTTCTGGCGCGTGCAGCCGTGGGTGCAGATCCCCGCGGCATCCGCCGTGCGCCCTGATTCGTACCCCGAGATCGAGGTTCCGGATGCCGCGGCAGCGCACCGCGTGCTCGCGGGCAAACGCCTCGGCGTGCCGCGCATGTACGTCAACGCCGACCCCGACGCCGGCGCCGCCGAGCCCGGACGCACCCCCGGCATCGGCGGGCCCACCGGGCAGCGCATCGAGACCCGGGCATCCGTCATCGAGCTCTGGGAGGCCGCCCGCCGCGACCTCGAGGCCGCGGGCGCCGAGGTGGTGGAGGTCGACTTCCCCGTCGTGTCGAACTACGAGGGCGACCGCCCCGGCGCGTCCACGATCGCCACCCGTGGACTCGTCTCACCCGAATACCTGCACCGCGAGATCGTCGATCTCTCGGCGTGGGCGTGGAACGACTTCCTCGACGCGAACGGCGACCCCGCGCTGCACGCGCTCGCCGACGTCGACGGCGCGCGCATCTTCCCGCCCCCCGAGGGCGCGCTGCCCGACCGCTACACGGGCTTCGACGACGACATCGCCGAGTATCCGGCGCACGTGCGCGAGCACCCCGTGGCATCCGTCACCGACATCCCGCACCTGGCAGAGGGACTCCGCGGCCTCGAGGAGACCCGCCGCATCGACCTCGAGCAGTGGATGGACTCGCTCGGCCTCACCGCGGTCGTGTTCCCGGCGGTCGCCGACGTGGGGCCCGCCGACATGGACGTGGACGAGGCATCCGCCGACCTCGGCTGGCGCAACGGCGTCTGGGTCGCGAACGGCAACCTCGTGCCCCGGCACCTCGGCATCCCGACGGTCACCGTGCCCATGGGCACGATGAGCGACATCCGGATGCCGGTGGGCCTCACCTTCGCCGGACGCGCCTACGACGACACGGCCCTGTTGCGACTCGCCGCCGCGTTCGAAGCGACCGGTTCGCGCCGCACGCCGCCGCCGCGCACGCCGCCGCTCTGACCCGAGCGTCGGCCGCGCGCGTCCGCCCCGTGCACGTCGGCCGTGCACCATTCGATCGTCCCGCCTCGCTCGTGTGAGATCTGCCTCATGTGCGGCACATCTGACACGAGTGGATCGGACGACATCCCGCGCCGTGCGGGTCGTCCCGATGGGCGGTGCGGTGGTCGGCGCGTGGAGCGGCACACGTCCAGCCGCCGTGGAGGCCGTGTCGGCTCAGGCAACCGAAACCGTGCGCTCGTGCAGGCCCGTCGCGCCGTCGGGCAGGACACCCCGGCGCTCGGCGGTCTGCACTTCGCCGTCGGCGTCGATCGCGCGCACCCGCAGCGTGTGCGTGCCCGACGTGGCATCCCACTCGAACCGCCACTGCACCCAGGTGTCGATCGAGATCGCCTCGGCGAGCGTCGCCTCCTGCCACGGCCCGTCGTCGACCTGCACCTCGACCTCGGCGATGCCGACGTGCTGGTGCCACGCGACGCCGGCGACCGTGATCGGGCCGGCCGTGAGCGACTGGCCGATGCGCGGCACGTCGATGCGCGACTGCAGCTTGATCGGCCCGCGCGCGCTCCAGCCGCGATCGGTCCAGTATGCGGATGCCGCGTCGAACCGGGTCACCTCGAGGTCGGCCACCCACTTCGTCGCCGACACGTAACCGTACAAGCCGGGCACGACCATGCGCACGGGGAATCCGTGCTCGGGTGGGAGCGGCTCGCCGTTCATGCCGATGGCGAGGATAGCGTTGCGGTCGTCCTCCAGCACGGCGAGCGGGGTCGACGCGGTGAATCCGTCGACGCTGCGTGAGAGCACCATGTCGGCGTCGGCGGCCGGCCCGGCACGCGCGAGCAGTTCGCGGATCGGATAGCCGAGCCACACGGCGTTGCCGATGAGGGTGCCGCCGACCTCGTTCGAGACGCAGGCGAGCGTCGTCACGGACTCCTCGAGGGGGAGGGCGAGGAGCTCGTCCCACGTGATGGCGACCTCGCGTTCGACCATGCCGTGGATGCGGAGGCGCCAGGTCGACGGATCGACCGCGGGCACGGCGAGGGCCGTGTCGATGCGGTAGAACTGCGTGTTCGGCGTGATGACGGGGGCGAGTCCGCGGATGCCGAGTTCGGCGCCCGATGGCACGGTCGCACGCGCCGCGGCCTGGGGCAGGGAGATCGCGTCGCGGATCGCGGTCACGGCGCGGGTTCCGGCCTGCAGGGCGTAACCACCCAAGGCGGCGAGCGCGCCGAGCGCGGCAGCACCGCCCGCCCAGCCGAGGAACCGCCGCCGGTCTACCGATGCCGGACCAGCTTCCTCCGCCGGTCGAGCAGGGCCCGGCGAAGCCCGACCCGTATCGAGACCCGCCCGCCCCGCGGCATCCTGCGCCGGAAGCCGCCGCACCAGCAGCTGGAGCGCGAGCACCGACGCGATCGCCGCGAGTGCCGGGGGCGCGAACGCGAGCATCGTGGCGTTCGCGCGGGTCACCGCCGCGGCGACGCCGACGACGCCAAGCGCGCCGATCACCAACCGTCCGAACGGCGGCCGACGCACCTCGAGCACGCCGGCGGCACCTGCGACCGCGAGCAGCACGAGGCCGATGCCCACCAGCAGCGCGGCCTTGTCGGCGGTGCCGAACAGCGCGATCGCGGCATCCTTCGCCCACGGCGGCGCGAGGTCGATGAGCAGCGACCCGACGACGACGAACGGGCTCGACGCGGGCGCGAGCACGGCGGCGGCGAGCTCGCCGACCCCGGTGCCGAGGGCGACGGATGCCACGCCCGCCGCCGCGGGGAGCAGCCACCCGCGCCGGCCTGCCGGTCGTCCCATGTGCTCAGGCTACGCGCGGCGTCGGGCGAAGACGTCCCGGCGGGTGAGAAGTTCCTCGGCTCGTAAGGGTTGCGTCTGCGGCATCCGGATGCCCCTGCCGCATGTCGGCGGTGCATGCCAGACTCGTTTCTCATGACCCCGCCAGAGCACATCGCCACTGTGCCCACCGCCACAGAGCACATCGCCACAGAGCACATCGCCACGGTGCCCATCTCCACGGTGCCCATCTCCACAGTGCTGCCCCTCGCCGACGGGCACGACCTCATCGAGGTTCGCGGTGCGCGGGAGAACAACCTGAAAGACGTCTCGCTCGACATCCCGAAGCGACGCCTCACGGTGTTCACGGGAGTGTCGGGCTCAGGCAAGTCGAGCCTCGTGTTCGGCACGATCGCGGCCGAGTCGCAGCGGCTCATCAACGAGACCTATTCGGCGTTCCTGCAGTCGTTCATGGCCTCGCCGTCGCGACCCGAGGTCGACAGCCTGCGCAACGTGTCAGCGGCGATCATCGTCGACCAGGAGCGCATGGGCGCGAATTCCCGCTCGACCGTCGGCACCGCGACCGACGCCCACGCGATGCTCCGCATCATCTTCTCGCGCCTCGGCCAGCCCCACGTAGGACCGAGCTTCCACTTCAGCTTCAACGTGCCGCAGGGCATGTGCCCCCGCTGCGAGGGCATGGGCGAGGTCAACGACATCGACGTCGACGAACTCGTCGAACGCGACAAGTCGCTCGCCGAGGGCGCCATCACGATCCCCGGCTACACGGCCGACGGCTGGATGGTGCGCATCTACTCCGAGGGCGGGTTCCTCGACCCCGACAAGAAGATCCGAGACTACTCCGACCAGGAGCTCCATGACTTCCTCTACCGGGAACCGACCAAGGTCAAGGTGCAGGGCATCAACATGAGCTACGAGGGGCTCGTCTCCAAGGTGCAGAAGAGCATGCTCTCCAAAGACCGCGACGCGATGCAGCCGCACATCCGCGCGTTCGTCGACCGCGCCGTCACGTTCACAGCCTGCCCCGAGTGCGGCGGCTCGCGCCTGAACCAGGCCGCGCTCTCGTCGAAGATCAAGGGCATCAACATCGCGGATGCCGCGGCGATGCAGATCTCCGACCTCGCCGTCTGGCTCGACGACCTCGACGACCCGGCCATCGGCCCGCTCGTCGAGAACCTCAGGCAGACGATCGACTCGTTCGTCGAGATCGGGCTCGGCTACCTCAGCCTCGACCGCACGTCGGGCACGCTCTCGGGCGGCGAGGCGCAGCGCGTGAAGATGATCCGGCACCTCGGCTCGGCGCTCACCGACATCACCTACGTGTTCGACGAGCCCACGGTGGGCCTGCATCCGCACGACATCCAGCGCATGAACGAGCTGCTCATCCGCCTGCGCGACAAGGGCAACACCGTGCTGGTGGTCGAGCACAAGCCCGAGGTCATCGAGATGGCCGATCACGTCGTCGACCTCGGTCCGGGCGCGGGCGCGGCGGGCGGCAGGATCTGCTTCGAGGGGGATGTCGCGGGCCTCCGCGCGGGCGACACCCTCACGGGCCGGCACCTCGACCACCGGGCCCGGCTTCGCGAGGCCGTGCGCGAGGCATCCGCTCGGCTCTCGATCCGCGATGCGCGCCAGCACAACCTGCAGTCCGTCGACGTCGACGTGCCGCTCGGCGTGCTCACGGTGGTGACGGGCGTGGCCGGGTCGGGCAAGTCGTCGCTCATCCACGGCAACGTGCCGAACCACGAGAACGTCGTGGTCGTCGACCAGTCGCCGATCCGCGGCTCGCGCCGCTCGAACCCCGCGACCTACACGGGGTTGCTCGACACCATCCGTACCGCGTTCGCGAAGGCCAACGGCGTCAAGCCCGCGCTGTTCAGCGCCAACTCCGCCGGTGCCTGCCCGAACTGCAAGGGCATCGGACTCGTCTACACCGACCTCGCGATGATGGCCGGTGTCGCGTCGGTCTGCGAGGAGTGCGGCGGCAAGCGGTTCACCGCCGAGGTCCTCGAGTACACGCTGCGCGGCAAGAACATCAGCGAGGTGCTCGACCTCTCGGTCGATGCGGCCCTCGAGTTCTTCGAAGAGAAGCAGGCCCGGGCGATCCTGGCCCGGCTCTCCGACGTCGGCCTCGGCTACCTCGGCCTCGGCCAGGCGCTGAACACGCTCTCGGGCGGCGAGCGCCAGCGCCTGAAGCTCGCGATCAGCATGGCGAAGGCCGGCTCGATCTACGTGCTCGACGAGCCGACGTCGGGCCTGCACCTCGCCGACGTCGACAAGCTCCTCGCCCTGCTCGACCGGCTCGTCGACGACGGCAACTCGGTCATCGTCATCGAGCACCACCAGGCCGTGATGGCGCACGCCGACTGGATCATCGACCTCGGCCCTGGCGCCGGCCACGACGGCGGCCGCATCGTGTTCGAGGGAACGCCGCGTGCGCTCGTGGAGTCGGCGTCGACGGATGCCGCGACGCTCACCGCCCGGCATCTCGCCGCGTACGTCGGCGCCGGCGCGCCGGTTCGCTGAGAGGAGCGCCGCGACGCGCGGTGCGAGCGAGGCGCCGGGCGCTTCGGAGCGTCTCGGCGTGTTCGAGCGCTTCGAGCGCTTCGAGCGCCTCGAGTGCCTCGAGCGCCGCTGGTTCTGGTCGGCCTGGCCCGGCCGACCCCGTGACATCCGGTCACCTGGCGGGCTCCGCTTCTCGGGTGTTCGCAGGACCAGAGCTCGAACACCCCTTCCCAGAGCCGTGAAGCGGCTCTCATCCTGCGGAACGCGTGTCGAGGGCAGTCGCAAGAGCCCAGCCGGCCCCGCCGCGGGCTCGATATGCGTCATGCGTCGAGCCTTGCCCCCGGCGCTACTGGACCAGCGAGGGTCGCACTGCGGCGCGGCGCTACTCGACCGGGCCGCGGGCGCGCAGGAACGCGGCGACGCGCGGCGCGAGCGAGGCGCCGATCTCGGCTGCCGGGCGCTTCGCGCCCGGGCGCCGATCTCGGCTGCCGGGCGCTTCGCGCCCTTCACCTCGAACGAGTGGTTCGCGTTCTCGATCCACTCGAGCGTCGCGGTCGGCCCGATGCGCGTGACGAGCTCGTCGAGCTGCTCGTTCGGGATCGCGAACGAGTCGTTCCTTCCCTGCAGGAACAGCATCGGCACGGTGATGCCGGGCAGGTGCTCGTCGCGCGCCTTCTCGGGCCTGCCGGGCGGATGCAACGGGTAGCCGAGGTACACGAGGCCCGCCGCGGGCATCCCGTCGGCGACGGCCATCGACGCCATGCGTCCGCCGAACGACTTGCCCGACGCCCAGATCGGCTCGCCCGGCCCGCCCGGCTCGCCCGGCCCGCCCGGCCCGCCCGGCCCGACCGACTCGCCTGCTCGCTCAGCCGCGGCATCCGCCACCGCGCGCCAGGTCGCGATCGCGACCGGCGGCCGATCGGGGAACCGCCGGCCCGCCTCCCGGTACGGGAAGTTGAAACGCAGCGTCGCGACACCGACGTCGTTCATCGCTCGCGTGAAGCCCGAGATGAACGGATGCTCCATGCCCGCCCCCGCTCCGTGCGCCACGACGATCGTGGCCGAGGCATCCGCCGGCCGTGCGTACACCGCGGAGACCGGAGTGCCGTCGACATCGACGGCGATCGATTCCTCGCTCGTCATGCGCTGAAGATCTCGAAGACCCCTCCGACGCCGTCGAGCACGACTCCGCCGGCATCGAACAGATCGCCGACGGCGGCGGTGAGCTCGAGCGCGCTGCCGGCGGCCTCGAGTGCGAGGGCGATGTCGGAGGTGACGTCGATCGCGGCGCCCAGCGTGTCGAGGCTGTTCCGGTCGAGCGCGGCGTGCTCCAGCCGGAGCCTTGCGATCCACTCGCGCTCGAGACCGAAGAGCACCGCATAGGGGAGCAGCCGTTCGTGCAGGTGGAACCTCGCGAGCGGTTCGGAATCCGTTGCGACGAGGTCGGCGCCGGTCGGCGACTGCAGCACCCGCAGCCGGTCGGCCTCGGCGAGCGCGAGGTATTGGCGAAGCCCCTCGAGGTGCTCGCGTCGGGAACGCGCCGGCGGCAGGAAGCGCCGCCACGACGACGGGGTCACGACGATCGTCGCGATGGTGGCCGCGAGGGCGATGATCGTCGCGGCGAGTGCCGGCCAGTCGGTCGCGAAGAGCGCGAACACGATGAACAGCGCCTCGACGAGCATGCCGAGGTAGGCGAGCACGGTGAGGGTCATGCCCGGCCAGGCGACGCGACGCTCGGCCACGAGGCCGTCGCGTGCGAGCGCGTGCTCGGTGTGCTGCACGACGGTGCGCAGGCGGGCGGCGAGTGCACGGCGGTCCGTCGAGAACCGCCGCACCCGCCCGTGCGTGTGCTCGGGCCCGAACAGCGCCTCGAGCAGGGCGATCTCGTCGGCGGTGAGCACGACGTTCGGCATCATCAGGACGCCGATGGGCTCCCGCTTCGAGCCGCCGGCGAGCAGGCGCACCTTGCGCTTCACGGCGAGGTCGATGAGCGCAGCGGATGCCGCCCGCCGGTCGGCGTCCACCAGCAGCGCGTCGCGCAGCACCGTGCTCCCCCGTTCGGGTGAATACTGCACGACGGGCGGGGTCACCCGCTGCGCGGCCACGGCGCGCGCGACGATCCCGAGCCCGAGGATCAGGAACGCCGGGAGGATCGCGACGAGGATGACGGCGGTGAGCACGCGCCCATTCTAGGGATGCGGTTGTCGCCGCCGGAGGAAGTCGGAGCACATGGCCTTCTGCGCGAACCGGGTGCCTCCCGCGCCGCGGGTTGCTACTCGGCGACGAGTTCCTCGCGGATGCGGCGCAGATCCTCCATGAGCGAGCCGACGAGGATCCAGTGCCCCGACCTCGGCGGCGAGACGACCAGTGCCGACGTGAGCGCCGGCGTCGCCGCCGTGGGGGCTTCGGGCTCGGGTTCGGCGACGCGCGCGGCGAGGCGCACATCGTGGGCGACCCGGCGCAGCTGCTCGGCGATCGCCCGCACCGTCGGCTCCTCGTGCAACGCGTCGTCGTAGTGGTCGGCGAATGCGCGCGTCATCCCGATCACCTGCGTCACGATGGGACCCAGCCGCCCGAGCAGGTCGCGCAGCCGCACGAGCTCCTCGCGGTGCGCCGAGCGGCGCGGGTTCAGGGTGAGCGACTCCTCGCCGTCGTCGATCGCGACATCCGCCGCATCCCGCATCGGTCGCAGCAGCCGCACCTCGATCATGAGCGCGCCGAGCTCTGCCGCTGACCTCCGGTGCTCGAGGGCGTCGGCGAGGCGGTCGACGGATGCCGCGAGCTCGCCGCCGAGGCGCGCGAGCTGCTCCCTCGCCGGCGCCACCGCGACGGGCGGCACGATGAGCGCGTTGACGACGATGCCGATCGCGGCGCCGATGAGCGTCTCGAGCACTCGGTCGACCGCGTACTCGGGCGAGGACGCACCGAGCGCGAGCACGAGCATCGCGCTGATCGCGACCTGGTTGGCGGTTGCGGGCGTCATCTTCAGCGCCCAGGCGATGAGCATCGCGACGACGATCGCGAGCAGGATGATCCACATGCTCAGCCCGAGCGCGAGCGAGATGGCCGTCGCGACGAGCACGCCCAGGATCACGCCGATCGAGCGCTCGACCGCCTTGCCCAGCGACTGGTTCACGCTCGGCTGCACCACGAGCAGCGCCGCGATGGCGGCGAACACGGGCAGCGGGCCGGGGATCAGCCACCCCGCGACGAGCCACGCGGCGATCGTCGCGACCGCCGACTTCAGCACCTGCAGGATCGGCACGCGCTTCGTCGCGCGGAACGTGGACGTGATGCCCATGCGCCAAGGCTAGCGGCGACCTCCGGCGGTCGAGCCGCGTCCGCCGTTCGGCAAGCTCAGGGACCGGTCGCCAACTGCGCGAGCGCCGCGTCGATCGGGTCGTCTCCCGCGACGAGCTCGAACTGGGTGCGGGATGCCGCGCCGGTCTCGAGCACGGCAGCGATCGTCGCCGCGACATCCGCCCGGGGGATCGAACCGCCGCCCGGGATCGTGCGAGCGGCACGGATGCGCCCGGCGGCGGGGTCGTTCGTGAGCGAGCCGGGGCGCACGACCGTCCAGTCGAGGTCGCGGCCGCGCACCGAGGCATCCGCTTCGCTCTTCGCTCGCAGGTAGAGCTGGAAGATCTCGTCCGACTCGGGGTCGAAGCGGTCGGTGTTGATCGCCGACACGACGACCAACCGCGGCACACCGGCGGCCTCGACGGCGTCGGCCAGCAGGATGGCGGCGTCGCGGTCGACGGTGAACTTGCGTTCGGCGGTGCTGCCCGGGACGGCACCCGCGGCGAACACCGCGGCATCCGCGTTCTCGAGCACCTGTCCGACCTCGTCGACGGATGCCTCCTCGAGGTCGAGCACGACCGCGGCCGCGCCGGTCGCCTCGACGTCGCCTCGATGGTCGGGGTTGCGGATGATCGCAACCGGTTCGTGACCGGCTTCGGCGAGCAGGCGTTCGAGGATGAGGGCGATCTTGCCGTGGCCTCCGGCGATGACGACGCGCATCGCCCCAGTCAACGCGGGCGAGCGGCAGTGCGCAAGGGCGCCTCGCTGTTCCAGGCACCGCGGGCGTCATCGGCGGGCGGGTCTAGCGTGGCGGTATGGCCTCACTCGCTACCGACCTCGAACAGCTGGCGGCGGAGTTCTGGGAATGGCGGGATGCCACGTCGTTCCGCACCTCCGACGACATCCCACGCGTCGAACGCCCGGCCGGCTGGCAGCCGCGGTTCGACGCGGGCGCGATCGACGAGTTCCGGCTCGCGCTCGGCGGGTTCGCCGATCGCTGGCGCGCGATCGACGCCGACCGCCTCGGTGCGGTGCCGGTCGCCGCGCAGGTCGACCATCGCCTCCTGGGCGCGGCCCTCGCGCGAGTGCACTGGGAGCTCGTGGTGCTGCGCAACTGGGAGCGCGACGCCGCGTTCCTCACCTCGCAGCTCCTCGGGCCGTGGTTCGACCTGCTGCTCCCGCCGCCGCCGTTCGACGCAGCGCGACAGTCCGACCTCGTGCGCGTGCTCGAGGCGATTCCGGCCGCGGTCGACCAGGCCATCGCGAACCTCGAGCGGGGCGGGGTCGCGACGCTCGCGCGGGTCGCCGCGGCCGAGCTCGGCGGCATCGGCGGCCGGCTCGCACGGTCGGTCACCGAGCTCGTTCCGTTCACGGATGCCGCGACCGCCGCCGCGTTCGCCGAGGCCCAACCCGCGGCGAGCGAGGCGCTCGAGCGCTACCGCGGCTGGCTCGAGGCATCCGCCGACCGCCTGGGGCCCGACGTGATCGTGGGACGCGACGCCTTCGTCTGGTACCTGCGGCACGTCGCGCTCGTGGCCGCCGAGCCGGAAGAGCTCGTGCGCGCCGCCATGCAGGACTACCGGCGCAGCGTCGTCGCCGAGACGGTCACCCGCAACGGGTACCGCGACCTGCCCGAGCCGCCGATCGCGGTCGACGCGGCCGCCGAGGTCGCCGACGAGGCCGCGCGCGAGACGGAGGTGCGGGCGTTCTACGAGGAGGCGGGGCTGCTGAGCCAGCCGTCGTCGCTGCGGCATTACCGCTTCGCTCCGACGCCGCCGTACCTCGAACCGATCGCGTTCCTGGGCGTGAACGACGACCTCACGAGCATCCGCCGTCGCGGCGACGACGCCACGTCGTACGTGCCCGCCCCGGCAGAAGGCCTGCCGTACTTCGACGCCGCGAACGCACGCGACCCGCGGCTCGGGATCATCCACGAGGGCGCGCACAGCCAGCAGCTCGCGCTCTCGTGGGCACAGCCGAACCCGGCTCGCCGGCATTTCGTGGACTCCGTGGCGAACGAGGGCATCGCGCACTACAACGAGGAGCTCATGCTCACGGCCGGGCTCTTCGCCGACGCCCCGCACTCGCAGATCATCGTGCACAACTTCATGCGGCTTCGGGCGCTGCGCGTCGTCGTCGACGTGAACCTCGCGACTGGCGTGTTCTCGCTGCACGATGCCGTCGACTTCTTCGTGCGGCTGGTGCCGATGGACGTCGAAACCGCGACCGAGGAGTCGTCGACCTACGTGGCAACCCCGGGCCTCGCGATGGCGTACCACGTCGGCAAGCTCGAGGTGCAGCGCTTGCTCACGGATGCCGCGGTCGCCGCGCAGCTCGACGGCGGGCCGTTCTCATTGCGCAAGTTCCACGACTTCGTGTGGCGCAACGGCAACGTGCCGGTGTCGCTGCAACGCTGGGAGATGCTCGGCGACCGCGGCGACGTCGATCTGCTCGACGCTGCGGGCCCGTGGTTCGCGGCGCCGCCGGGTGCGTCAGAATGACAGCGACCGACCGACCCGGATCAAGAAGGGGCACGTTCGCATGACCGACTCGACCATCGTGACCGACACCGACCTCGACCACCTGCGCCGCTGCGTCGAGCTGGGATTCGAGTCCCGCGCCCGCGGTGACCACCCGTTCGGCTCGCTGCTCGTGACCGCCGACGGCCGCACGGTCGAGGCGCTGAACTCCGTCGTCACGCGTCACGACCCCACCGGGCATGCCGAGACGAACCTCGTGCGTGCCGCCGCCGAGGTGCTGCCGCCGGAGGTGCTTGCGACGAGCACGCTCTACACGAGCACCGAACCGTGCGCGATGTGCGCCGGCGCGATCTACTGGAGCGGCATCGCCCGCGTCGTCTACGCGCTCGGCGAGGATGCCCTCCGCGCGATCGTCGACGAGCAGGAGGGCGTGCCGACCATGCAGCTGCCGTGTCGCGAGGTCTTCGCACACGGCGGGCGTCAGGTCGTGGTCGTCGGGCCGACCGACCTGCCCGAGGCGACCGAGGTGCATGACGGCTTCTGGCGCTGATCGGAGGGTCGGATGTCGCGCAGGAATCATCGCGTCGCGGTGCTCGTGCTCGAGGGGGCGAAGCCGCTCGACGTCGGCATCCCCGCGCAGATCTTCTCGACCAGGCGGAGCATGCCGTACGAGGTGCGCGTCTGCGGCGCCGCACCCGGAGCCGTCACGGGCGGCGACGGGCTCTCGTACCATGTCGCCGACGGGCTCGAGGCGTTCGAATGGGCCGAGACGATCTTCATCCCGGGGTACCGGCACCCCGATCGCGAGGAGGCCCCGGCGGCCGTGGTCGACGGGCTCCGCGCGGCACACGATCGCGGGGCCCGTCTCGCCGCGATCTCGACGGGAGCCTTCGCACTCGCCGCGACCGGGCTGCTCGACGGCAAGCGGGCGACGACGCATTGGCACTACACGCGGGCGCTCCGCGCGAGGCATCCGCTCGTCCGCGTCGATGAGAACGTGCTCTTCGTCGACGAGGGGAGCGTGCTCACTTCGGCGGGCGCGGCATCCGGAATCGACCTGTGCCTGCACCTCGTTCGGCGCGATCACGGCGTCGGGCTCTCGAACCACGCCGCTCGTCGGCTCGTCGCCGCGCCGTACCGCAGCGGCGGCCAGGCGCAGTACGTTCCGCGAAGCGTGCCCGAGCCCCTCGGCGAGGTGTTCGCGGCCACGCGCGAGTGGGCGCTCGGCCGCCTCGATCAGGCGATCGGCCTTGCCGACCTCGCCCGCAATGCGAACGTGTCACCGCGAACGTTCTCGCGCCGCTTCGTGGAGGACACCGGGTACACGCCCATGCAGTGGATTCTGCGCGCCCGAATCGACCTCGCGCGCGAGCTGCTCGAGCGCACCGACCTCGGCGTCGAGCAGATCGCCGACCGCGTGGGCCTCGGCACGGGCGCCAACCTGCGCATGCACTTCCAGCGCATCCTCGGCACGTCGCCGACCGACTACCGGCACACGTTCGCGCACCCCGAGGACTGAGGCGGGCTCCGGAGCTGCACACCGAGCAAATGGCGCGATCCTTGCGCAAGGTGTCGCCTTCGCCACTTCCGCGAATGGGGTGCCTCGGCGAACGTGGATGGGTACGGAATGAAAGGAACCACCCCGCAATGACCCGCATCGCCGTGAACGGATTCGGCCGCATCGGCCGCAACGTCGCCCGCGCCCTCGTCGAGCGCGACGCCGACCTCGAACTCGTCGCCGTCAACGACCTCACCGACCCGGCCGCCCTCGCGCGCCTGCTGAAGTACGACACCGTCGGCGGCCGCTTCGGCCGTGAGGTCGAGGTCGACGGCGACACGCTCGTGATCGATGGCCGCCGCGTCAAGGTGCTCGCCGAGCGCGACCCGGCGAAGCTGCCCTGGGGTGAGCTCGGGGTCGACCTCGTGCTCGAGTCGACCGGACGCTTCACCGACGCCGAGGCCGCACGAGCCCACCTGGCCGCCGGGGCGAAGAAGGTCCTCGTGAGCGCTCCGGCGACGGGCGCCGATGTGACCCTCGCCTACGGCGTGAACACCGACGCGTACGACGCCGACGAGCACGTCATCGTCTCGAATGCCTCGTGCACCACGAACGCGCTCGCGCCGCTCGCGAAGGTGCTCGACGACCTCGCCGGCATCGAGCACGGATTCATGACCACCGTGCACGCCTACACGCAGGACCAGAGCCTGCAGGACGGCCCGCATTCCGATGCTCGCCGCGCACGCGCCGCCGCCGAGAACATCGTGCCCGCCTCGACCGGTGCCGCGAAGGCGATCGGCCTCGTGCTGCCGGGCCTCGACGGCAAGCTCTCGGGCGACGCGATGCGCGTGCCCATTCCGGTCGGCTCGATCGTCGAACTCAACGCCACGGTCGAGAAGGACGTCACGCGCGACGAGGTGCTCGCGGCCTACCGCGCCGCCGCGTCGAACGGGCTCGCGGGCGTGCTCGAGTACTCCGAGGAGCCGCTCGTCTCGAGCGACATCGTCGGCAACCCGCACTCGTCGATCTTCGACGCCGCGCTCACCCGCGTCGAGGGCAAGCACGTCAAGGTCGTCGCCTGGTACGACAACGAGTGGGGCTTCTCGAACCGCGTCATCGACACGCTGGAGCTGCTCGCGAAGGCCTGACGCGGGACTTCTTCATGAGCGGATGCCGCGGCACTCGTTCACAGGATGAGCGGTGATTCGGCCCCGAATACGGGCCTGAATCACCGCTCATCCTGCGTTCGCCGCCCCGGACCGTCGCGCCCTGCGGCGCGCGAGCGCGACGCAGGGCGGCGCGACTGTCGCGCCAGTGCGGTCAGACGCGTGCCGTGCGCCGCACGACATCGCCGAGCGCGTCGGCGTCGAGGGCGTACAGGTCGCGCGAGCCGGCGGTGACGGCGCCCACGAGGCCGGATGCCGCGGGCAGCAGCTGCTCGGCGTAGAAGCGGGCGAGGGGCAGCTGCGCCTCGGCGATGCCGTCGTCGTCGAGCCCGCGCGCGGCGAGCGCCGACTTCGCCATCAGCCAACCACCCACCACGAGGCCCCAGATGCGCAGGTACGGGGTGGAACCTGCGAGCACCGAGTTCGGATCGGCGGCGCCGGTGCGGAGCATCCACGCCGTGGTCTGCTCGAGGGTGTCGAGCTGTGCGTTCAGCTGTGCGCGGATCGACGCGAACTCGTCGCCGGCCGCGGCGAGCTCGTCGTCGAGCTCGCGCATGGAGGCGATGAACTCGAGGGCCGACGCGCCGCCCCGCACCGGGAGCTTGCGGCCCACGAGGTCGGCGGCCTGGATGCCGTTCGTGCCCTCGTAGATCGCGGCGATGCGCACATCGCGCACGTGCTGGGCAGCGCCGGTCTCTTCGATGAAGCCCATGCCACCGTGGATCTGCAGCGCGAGCGAGGTGAGCTCGTTGCCGAGGTCGGTGCCGAACGACTTGCAGACGGGGGTGAGCAGGCCCACGATCTCGTCGGCCCGGGCGCGGGTCGCGGCATCGGGGTGGTGCGTCGAGATGTCGACCTGCACGGCATTCAGCAGCATCATGCGGCGGAGGGCGGCAATGGAGGCCTTCTGCGTCATGAGCATGCGGCGCACGTCGGGGAAGTCGATGATGGGCGAGTCCTGCGTGGCGCCGTTCGCGCGACCCTGGATGCGCTCGGTCGCGTAGTCGAGCGACTGCTGGTAGGCGCGCTCGGCCACGGCGAGGCCCTGCGTGCCCACCGACAAGCGGGCGCTGTTCATCATGACGAACATGATGCGCATGCCGAGGTTCTCGTCGCCGATGAGGTACCCCGTGGCGTCTTCGTACGACAGCACGCACGTGGGCGACCCGTGAATGCCCATCTTGTGCTCGACACCGACGGCGTGCACGCCGTTGCGCTCGCCGAGCGACCCGTCGTCGTTCACGAGGAACTTCGGCACGATGAAGCACGAGATGCCCTTGGTGCCGGCCGGTGCATCGGGCGTGCGCGCGAGCACGAGGTGCACGATCTGGTCGCTCAGGTCATGGTCGCCGAAGGTGATGAAGATCTTCTGACCGGTGATGCCGTACGTGCCGTCGTCGCGCTTCACGGCCTTGGTGGTCAGGGCGCCGACGTCGGAGCCGGCATGCGGTTCGGTGAGGTTCATCGTGCCGGCCCACTCGCCGGTGACCATCTTCGGCAGGTAGCGCTGCTTCTGCTCGTCGTCGCCGTAGTTGAGGAGCGCTTCGATCGCACCCTGGGTGAGCAGGGGCGCGAGCGCGAACGCCATGTTCGCCGACATGGTCAGCTCCTGGATGGCGAGGCCGACCGTGCGCGGGAACCCGCCGCCGCCGAACTCCTCGGGTAGCGGCACCGAGCCCCAGCCCGCGTCGACGAAGGCGGCGTACGCCTGCTTGAAGCCGGCGGGGGTGGTCACCGTTCCGTCGGGATTCAGGCGCGACCCCTCGACGTCGCCGGCGCGATTGGTGGGCGCCACCACCTCGGCCATGAAAGCACCGACCTCGTCGAGGATCTCGGTCACGGTGTCGAGGTCGGCGTGCTCGAAGCCCGGGAGCTGCGCGACGTCATCGTAACCCACGACGTGCTCGAGGGCGAAGGTGAGGTCTGCAACGGGCGGTCGGAATTCGCTCATGTTCGCAGCGTAACCCCGGGCACCGTCACGGGAGCAGCCATCTGGAGGGTTCGGCGAGGCATCCGGCCCCGTCCGAGTGCCCGTTTGTGTCATCCCACAGGCTGGGGGCCGCGGGCCTGGATGACTTCGCCCGGGCGCGGCGCCACACTGCCGTCGTCGACCCAGTGCGCGGGCGCCGGCAGCTCGACACCCGCCGACCGCAACGCGATCGCCGCGAAGGCGTAGATCATGATCACGATCGTCAGCCCGCCCACGATCATCGCGCTCGCGACGACCGGTGACAGGCGCACGCCCTCGGCGCGGTAACGGGGCACGGCCAAGTACGCGATCCACATCGCGGCGGCGCCGAACCCGGTGATCCAGACGGTGCGCAGGGGCTGGCCCGCAAGCGGCGCGGCGATCGCGATGACGAGTGCGGTCAGCCCCATCGCGAGACCCGACCAGGCGAGGAACCGGGCGAATCCGATGCCGCCGATGTCATCATCGCCGCGCCACCACGGGTTCGAGTCGCTCATGCTCCGATCGTAGACGCGCGGCATCCGCTCGCCTGCCGGCCGGTTCGCTCAGCTCGCCGGGCGCACCTCGGGGCCGACGCCGTCGGGACGGATGGAGGCCTCACCGGACTCGCCGCGGTGCGCGATCGCGTCGGGATCGTCGCCGTCCTCGAGCGTGACCGGTTCCTCGTCGACGCCGGGCGGCTCGGGGATGCTTCCCGCAACGCCGAAGTCCGTGCCGACGCTGCCGATCCCGGAGACGCCATCGACGCTCCCGATGCCGGTTTCCGCACTGTCGCGGTCGTCGTTCATGTCGCTCATGATCGGCCCTTCCGTCTGCCTCCTCTCACCTTCGCAGCCGGGCGGGTCGGCGCGCGCGGGGTTGACACCGATCCGACGACCATCGGTCGACCTGCCACTGCTGGGCTCAGTGTTGTCGACCTTCCCTGAGCCGGCACATCCGGCGGTTTCGTCCAACGTCGTCGAGCACGGAAGGGGTCGCGCCGGCGGCCACCGCCGCGCATCGCTGATCGCCCCATCGAGCACGCGGGCGCAGGCTCCTGCGTCGCGCTCAGGTGAGTGGGCGCGGGTCGCCGGGGACGTCGCGCTGCGGCCGGATGACCTTGATGCCGCCGCCGTGATGGGCCTTCGACAGGTCGAACGTCACCGACCGCTCGTGCTCGAACAGCGGCGTCGCGTAGCCGAGCAGGTCGATGAAGCCCTCGGGCGACTTCGGGAACGTGTACACAGCGGTGCGGCCTGCGAAGTAGGGGCGGGCGCGCTTCCACGCCGTCTCGGTGTCGAGCGTCGCGCCCGCGTGCTGCGCGTCCCACCAGGCGAGCAGTGCCGGCGCGATCGACGGGTCATCCGCCGACTGCGGCCGCACGCCGACGACATCGCAGATGCATGGCCGCGGCGGGTGGTGACAGATCGGGTTGGTCGGGTCATGCGGCACGATGCGCCTCCGGCTCAGGTCGTGACCGGCGGTGTGAGCAGGGCCGCCGAGAGGCTCGCGGCGCCGCCGACGAGGGCGATGCCCAGGAGGACGTAGCCGACCCGCACCCATCGGTCCCGTCGTATGTGGTCGTTCGTGAGGTTCTCGACGACGGCCGTCTTGGTCTCGAGGATCAGGTCCTGCAGGTCGGCGAGGCTGGGGGCGTCGGGTTCGAACGACTGCTCGACCAGCTCGCGGATCTTCAGGCGGAGTGTCGATCGGGGGAACAGCGAAACGAGCGCCGCGGCGGCCGACGCCAATGCGAACGCCAGGGCCACAGCCGGCAGCAACCCGAACGGACGCACGATCAGCTCGGCCGCCCAGCTGCCCGCGATGAGCCCGGCACCCACGAGGAGCAGCGACGCCTTCGTCATCGTAGTGGTCAGGCGACCTGCCGCGATGTCCCGCTGCTGGTCGGCTTCATCGCTGAGCAGCCGGATCCGCTCGAGCCGCTCACGCTCGCGCCGACGCTCGCTGCGACATCCCATGGACGCCTCCAATCGGCATCGATGCCGTCATTCTCGCAGCGGGTCGTCAGGTGGGCAATGGCGGTCGGGGGGAGCCTGCAGGCCGGGCGCCGCGAAGCAGCGCCCGGCCGTCGGCTCGGTTCAGGCCGCCGCGTCCTCCACCTCGACCGCTGCGCGAAGCCCCTCGACGAGCGGTGTGGTCGGCCGCCCGATGATCCGCGACAGCGTGCCGTCGGTGTGGGCGAGCACCCCCTCGCGGATGCCCGTGTCGATCGCCGCGACGAATCCGGCCGTGCCGGCGTCGAGCCCGGCCGCCTCGAGCGCCGCGACGTGCGCTTCGGTCGTCAGCGGTTGGTACACCACCTCGCGGCCGACGAGAGCGGATGCCGCCGCCGCGAGCTCATCGTAGCTCCAGGTCACGTCGCCGCCGAACTCGTACACCTGGCCGAGATGGCCGTCTTCGAGCAGCACAGCGGCAGCGCCGTCTGCATAGTCGGCGCGGGCGGCACTCGCCACGCGGCCATCGGCCGCCGACGACGTGATCACGCCCGTCGAGGCGGCGCGTGCGACATCCGCTGCGTAGTTCTCGGTGTACCAGTTGTTGCGCACGATCACGGCGGGAACGCCCGCGGCGGCGATGGCCTCCTCGGTGGCCTTGTGGTCGGGGGCGAGCACGAAGTCGGCGGTGGTCGCCCGCGGTGCGCTCGTGTAGACGAGCTTCGCGACGCCCGCGGCCCTGGCGGCGTCGATCACGTTCTGGTGCAAGGCGGCGCGGTTGCCCGGCTCCGATCCCGAGATGAGCAGCACGGCGTCGACGCCTTCGAGTGCGGGCGCGATGGTGTCGGGGCGCGCGTAGTCGAGTTCGACGGTGCGGATGCCGCGTGCCGCGACATCCGTCAGCTTCGACGTGTCGCGCGCACTCGCGACGATCTCGGCGGGGGTGGCGCCGCGGGCGAGCAGCGATTCGACGACGAGGCGGCCGAGGCGGCCCGAGGCGGCGGTGACGAGGATGGTCATGTCGTTCCTTCCGGGAGTGAGCGGGGTGAGGTTCACCATCTGCAACCGGATGTCGCGCGCATACCTTCCATCGCGGTGGTACCCACTTTCAGGTAAGGTACCCACATGACGGTGAGTCTTGCGCAGATCCGGGAGACGTCGGGCGAAGTCTTCACGGAGGGATGCCCCACGCGCGTGGTGCTCGACCACATCATGAGCAAGTGGGGCGTGCTCGTGCTGCTCGCGCTGACCGACGGCACGCATCGCTGGGGCGAGCTGCGCCGCGAGGTGCAGGGAATCAGCGAGAAGATGCTCGCCTCGACGCTGCGCACGCTCGAGGCCGACGGCATCGTGGCGCGCACGTCGTTTCCCGAGGTGCCGCCGCGGGTGGAGTACTCGCTGACCGAGCTCGGGCGAGAGCTCATGGAGCGGACGCTGCCGCTGGTGGAGTGGGTGGCGGCGAATGCCGACGAGATCGTCGGGGGCGTGCGGAGGCGCTGAGCGGATGCGTCGGCGGTCCGGCGACGAAGGGCCCGCGCCCTACTCCTCTACACGCTCCAGCGCCACCATCGTCGTGGTTCCGAGCGCCGTCACCTCGTAGCTGATGACGCCGTTCTCGTAGATGAACGTCTTGGTCGGGTCGCTCGAGGCGAGCAGCGCTGCGTCGGTCTGGGCCGTGTCGTTCTGCGAGTTCCAGGTGTAGGGCTCCCCCGGAGCGGTCGGTGCGACGAAGGTTCCCGCCCAGTACAGCGACCGGGTGTCACCGCCATCGCTGACCCAGTCGACGACGATGGTTCCACCCTCGATGGTCGCCGCCTGGTAGCTCTCCGGCGACGTCGGGTCGGCCTGAGTCCACTCACCGGTGAGGTCGGGCACCTCGGCTTCACGCCCGCCGTGACTCGCGGCTGGGTCGCCGTTGCTCTCGGCGCCGGTGCTCGGAACGCATCCGACGAGACCGAGGCTCAGCATCGCGATCACGCCGAATGCCATGACTCCGTGCGCTCGTGTCTCGTTCATCGATTCCTCTCGACTGTCAACGGTGGTGGACTCGGGGGCGCCGAGCCTCGACAAATCTACGTGAGCGGATGCCACCGCCCCGAATCATCCGATCGACGGATGTCGCCTCAGCTGTCGTCGGCGTCGAGCGACGCCGAGAGGTCGTCGCGACGTTCGACGATCCACCGGCGATAGCTCGAGGTGAGGAGTTCGGGGTCTCCGAGCGCGGCGTGGAGCGTCCAGTCGAACGGCCGCGCGACCCCCAGTGCCGCAAGCATCGGCTGAGCCCGCTGGGCGGGGGAGCCCGTGAGACCGAGTTGCGCCATCATCGCCTTCACGGTGACGTCGCCGTACACGCCGAACGCGGCGTTGTTCTTGGACGCGATCCAGATGACGGCGGCCGCGGCCGTCTCGAGCCGGCCCTTGCGCCGGAAGATCCCGGGATCGGCCGATGCGATCCGCGACAGCATCCGATAGCAGACCGTGCGGAACTCCTCGTCGTACAGGGCGTCGCAGGCCTCAGCCACCAACTGACCGACGTGAGCGACGGCATCGCGGATGTCGCCGGCCACGGCCGACGGGTCGAGTTCCTCGACAGGAAGCGGCGAGGCATCCAGGTTCCGAAGGGAGTCGAGGCCGCCGACAGTATCTGCCCATAACCGCAGGAAGTACTCGTCGAGCGTCTCGTCATCGTGGAAGTCCTCGTCGAAGTCCTCGTCGAAGTCATCATCATCGCCGTCGCCGAGCGGCGGCACGGCGCCGATCCGTTCGAGGAGCGCCATCGGCCCCTGGTGTCGCGGTCTGCGGATGGCGGTGCGGTACTCGGGCTCGAACTCGTCGATCGCCGCGAGGGTGTCGCGGGTGTAATGGGTCGGCACGCCGCGCGTCTGATGCGAGTAGCGGACGAGCGCACGAAGCACATCGGGAACTCGGTCGAGGTAGGCGGCGTCGGCGACGACCTTGCGCGGCACCAGGTCGAGGAGCACGATCTCCGCGGTCACGGGACTGTGTCGCAGCGGGTCGCCGGTGCCGTACTCGGCTCCGAACCAGAGCAGGTGGTCGAGGATGTCGCGACCGTCGTCGTCGAGCCCGGCCCCGTGCGTCGACGCGAGGAAGTCGGCGGCGACGGCGTCGATCTGCTCCTGCGTCCACTCGGGCACCGAGTAGCCGGCGCCGCCCTCGGGCATGAGCCGAAGCATCCACTCGACGAGGGGTCTGGTCATCGGCCACGTGTCGGACTCGAGCGGTTCGAACAGCCGGCGACCGTGCGCGAGCGCCTGTTCGATGCGGGCCCGCGCGTCCGCCAGCGGGGCCTCGCGAGTCGTAATGCCGCCACCGTGGTCGTCGTCGATGTCCTGCAGGCGCTCGATGACGTCGTCGAGGGGCACGTCGAGCGCGAAGGCGTCCTTCACGACCGTGCCGAGGTTGTGGTCGACGAAGACGACGATGGTCATCGGCCGACCGCCGGGCAGGTCGACGCCGAGCACGACGTTCTCGCCGTCGCCGAGGATGTGGGCGAACTCGACGGCCTGTGTCGGTCGCACCTGATCGAGCCGCAGGAGCCAGCCGGGCACCAGGCGCTTGCGAGCGGCGACTGTGGTGCGGATGCGCCGGCGCAGGAGTTCGTCGCCGATGAGCTCCTTGACCACGAGCAGCAGTGCGTCGGTCTGACGCAATCCCACGGAGAGGAACGACTCGATGAGGTCGGCGAGCTCGACCCGGTCGGCTCGAGCGGCACCGCCGGCGGATGCGCGGAGGTCGGCGAACTGATCGGGTTCGGAGAGCGCGACCACGCCGCTCGCGAAGTTCAGCAGGGCGAGGGGGTGCGGCTGCGCCAGCGCGACGTCGAGGCCCTGCAACAGCGGCTCCTGGAGCAGCTGGTCGTCGTCGACGACCGGGCGGGGCGGCGGAACCCGTCGCTGTTGCGGCGGACGATGTCCGCCACGCCTGCGGTCGGAGCGTCGCCGGTCGTGTCCACGTGCCATGCCTCCACGCTATTCGATCGCGTTCGCGATGCCTCGCGTCGATCTGCCCCGCCGGCGCGCGCAACGTTCGGCGCGGCGTCGGCCACGGGTACTGCGACGGGAGTACGCTCTCGCGCAGCGACATGGCAGAGCGGCGATGGGCGACCCTGGCCGCGGCGAGGAGGCGAAGTTGGTTCCCGAGATCAACTACTGGGCGGTCCTGCTGGCGACGGCGTCGAGTCTGGTCGTCGGCTCGATCTGGTATGCGCGAGGTGTGTTCGGCACGCGGTGGGCGAAGCTCGCGAACGTCGACCTGGATCGACCCGGTGCCAGCGCGGTGATGCCGATCGTCGTGACGGTGCTCGTGAGCTTCGTCACGGCATGGGTGCTCGCGGGAGCCTCCACGATCGCGTGGCACTTCTACGGCGGCGGGTACCTGCTGGCGGCGCTGTTCACTTCGGTGATCCTCTGGGCGGGGTTCACGGCGGCGAGGTTCATCACGCATGACGCGTTCGAGGGTCGCCCGGGGTCGCTCACCGTGATGAACATCGCGCACGAACTCGTGACCCTCGTCATCATGGGCGTCATCATCGGCGTCTGGCCTCCGGCCGGCACCGTCTGAAGCACAGCGGATGCCGCGTCCTTCTCGTCGCGGTCGGCAGGTGTCGCGGTGATTCGGCAGCACCGCGCCTCTCACCGCACGAGTTCGAGCATTCCCCGCACCGCTTCGGCCAGCCGCCTCCCAGCGGCGACCATAGGATCGAAGGCATGGCCGGGTTCTGGGGCAAGCGCAAACGGGTTGAGCATGAACTCGACGCCCACGACGCCGACCTTGCGAAGCGCGCTGGTACGGCACTGGTCGCTGCCGACGAGCGCATCCGTGTGACCGCCGACGAGCTCGTCTTCGCCGAGGCGGAGCTGGGCTCCGACTCGACCAAGGGGTTGAGCGAGGCGCTCGCCGCGGTGCGCACGCACCTGGGCGAGGCGTTCCGATTGAACCAGCTCAATCACGATCACATCCCCGACACCCGCGAAGAACTGCGGACCCGCAACGCGCGCATCGTGCAGCTGTGCGACTGGGCGGAAGACGTGCTCGACGAGCACACCTCCGCCCTTGCCGACCGGATCGCCCGGGCCCGGCGGGCTCCCGAGATCATTGCCGGCGTACGAGCGGATGCCGAGCGTCTGCGCTCCCGAGTCCCGCACGCCCGCGATACCGTCGAACGGCTCGCCGCCCGCTATGCCCGAGAGGCCCTCGCCCAAGTGCAGGCCAACCCCGCCGAGGCCGAGCAGCTGCTCGGATTCGCCGAGCACAGCGCGGGCGTGGCCGAAAGGCGGCGTGAGGCGGGGCAGCGCGAGCAGGCCAACCTCGCGCTCGAGGCATCCACCGAATCGGTGCGCCGAGCGGCGACCCTCCTCGATGCGGTGGAGACCTTCGAGGTCGAGGCGCTGCGCGCCGAGTCCACGCTGGGGGCGATCCTCGAGGACTCCCGTGGGGACCTCGCCGTCGCGCTCAAGGAACCGCACAGCGTCGGTGTCGCGAACGCGATCGCCGGGTTGCGGGCTGCCCTCGCGGGCCTCCCGCCGGTCGGCGTCAACACCGACCCGTTCGCCCAGCTGGGCCGGCTGCGCGAGGCGAACGCGGGGCTTGATGCCGCGATCGCGGCGGCCCGCGAGCGCGCGGCGCGTCCGATTCCACCGCTGGAGCACGTGCACCACGCCATCGACGACGCCGACCGGCAGCTCGCCGTCGCCCGCGATGTCATAGCCGGCCATCGGGGCTGGATCGGCGCCGACGCTCGCACTCGGCTGGCCGAATCCGAGCGCATCCGGATCGATCTCGACCACTTCCTCGGCGGGACGGCGGCGACGGTCACCGTGATCGACGAGGACCACCGAGAACAGGCGATGGCGATGGCACGTCGTGTCGCGTACCTCGCGGGCGAAGCCCTGCACCTCGCCCGGCGCGACATCGATGCATCCCGACCGCAGGATCCCGGGCAGTGGGGCGGCCCGGGCTGGGGCGGCGGCGAGCGGCGCGGCGGCGGATCCGACGTCATGGGCGGCATCCTCGGAGGCCTCGTCATCGGCAGCATCCTCGACGGGATCTTCGACTGAATGCTCCGAGACGGAATCCCGGGTTCAGCCGGTCTGGCGAAGGCTGACGAAGTCGGGTGCGTCGGGGCCGCGGCTTCGTCCTGATCAGCTCTGGAGCATGGTCAGCGCGAACACGCGTGCGGCGGGATCCGACGGGGCTGCATCCTCGTCGACGAGACCCATCGCGACGAGCACACGGAGAGCGCGGTTGAAGTCGAGCACCACTGAACCCGCACCGCTGGAGTCGCGGTACGCCTCGTCGAACGCGAAGGTACGGACCTCGCGCTCGGCACGCGCGAGTTCCACGGCGAACCCCGCGATCTGCGAGGGCGTCCACGCTGAGTATCGGTGCGAGCCGGCGTTCATCAGCCGTGCGGCCAGCACGCGCCAGAGTTCGACCGGGCGCTCCATCACCCGATCTCGTACTTCGGCGAGTGTGCGCAGGCGGCCCTTGCTTCGTCGGAGCAGTCGGAGTGCGCGCAGGTCGTCGCCGAGTTCACCGAGGCTGGACGGGTCGACGCCGTCGGGCGCGGCAGCCAGGCGGAGGATGTCGCGGATCGGCGCAGTCACCCGTTCGGCGAGTTCGGGATCGGTCTCGTGCGCGCTGAGGATTCCCAGGTCGACGAGGTCCATCCGGAAAGCTCGACGGGCAGCGACGCTCGCCCCAGAGACGGCGTCGTCGAGGGAGCGCCCGTGCTCGCCGAGGCCGAGCAGGCCCGCAGACCCCGCCCCGAACCGCACCTCGAACTCGTGCTCCAGAAGGTGGAGCTTGGCCGGATCGCCGAGTTCGCCGTAGGCCCCCTCGGCGAGGTCGCGCGGAATCAGGCCGGCGCCTGCCACGACGGTCGCCGTGCTTGCCCCGAAGGGCCGCATCGAAGGCCCGATCGCTCGGATGCGGTGTCGCCACCCGCGTGCGGGCTCCCGGTCGTACTCTGGTTCGCGCCGCCGATACTCGAACACGAAGTCAGCGCCGAGCTGCCCGACCGCCTCGGCGACCGTCCATGCGTGCTCGCAGCTGCCCTCGTCGTCATCTGCGTAGTAGCGGTATTCGCGCCACGCATCCGGACGTCCATCGTGTCGCACGAGCGGACGGAGTCGCTCGGGCGCTGCGAGTCGCTCGGGCGCTGCGAGTCGGTCGGGCGCTGCGAGTCGGTCGGTCGACTCGAGCCAGTCGTGCTCGTGCGACCTCGACTCGGTCATGGACCAGCCCGACCATGCCGAGCCGAACGCGTGGGTGCCGGTGCCTGTCCACCCGAACGCGATCACGATCGCGTCGGCGAGCTGGTCGAGACGTGCCGCACCGTCGATGGCGATCTCGCGCCACGTCTCGTGCTCGGCCCTCTCGAGGTCGATCCGGAGGACCAGTTGCTGGCGGGGGTCGCTTCGTCGGCGCATGGGGCAATCCTGTGCCGCGGACTTCCTCGTCGGGGCGGGGCGCCCTGCGTCCGTGAGCTGCCGCTATCGCCGAGCGGGTGTGGAGGACGGGTGGACGGCGGTACAGCCGGGCGCCGAGACGGGGATCGTGCACGAACGAAACAGCCTTGCGATTCGCGTATGCCAGTTCCCCCTCAGTGGTACGCCTGTTCCCCCTCAATGAGGGTGAACTGGCATACGCGATCTGTAAGCCGAACCTCGGCGATCGACGAAGCCTCACTACGGCGCATCCGTGAAGGTCGCGCTCGGATACAGGAAGCTCGGCGCCGCCTGCAGCATGAGCGAGCTCGGGTCGTCGACCGACCAGGCGGCCCTCCAACTCACAGACCCGCCTGACTCGACCGTCGCGGTCGGGGGGAAGCCGACGTCGTCGCCGGGCCCGAAGGGGTCGCCGCCGACGTCGAAGATCTGGCTCACGTCCTGATCGCCCGACGAGAGGGTCGGAAGCGGCAGAGGTTGCAGGTCCGCCGTCGAACTGTTGGTGATCGTGAGCGTGAACACGACGTGGTTCGCGTGCGTCGCGCCGACCGCGAGATCGCTCGGCGTGTACGGCTCGGGCGCAGAGACGGTGAGCGCGACGCCGTCGTCCCAGGTCATCGTCTCGCCGAATGCGAGGTCGCCCACGACGGGTGCCTCGGGTTGTGCGGGCCCGGTATCAGGGTCAGGGCCCGGGGCGTCCTCACCTGGCAAGGGAAACACCGGCACGTCCGGAATCGCCTCGTCGATGTCGTCGATCACGCTGCCGACCGACCCGATGAGGAACGTGACGAACATCACGATGCCGACGATCGCAGCGATGATCGACACGACGAGCCCGGCGGCCGCCGGCCACTTCGCGCCGCGCACGAACAGGCCGATGATCGAGAGCACGAACGCGACGGCCACCAGGATCCACGCGAAGCCGCTCACGGCGGGTATGAATGCGAACACGAGCCCCACGATCGCGACCACGAGTGCGATGATGCCCACCACGTTCGGCCCGGGGTTCGAAGGCTCGGTGGACGGATGCCCCGGCGGCACCGTCGTGGCGGGTGCGCCGTAGCTCTGCGTCGTCGCGTCACGGTTCGCGCCGACGGCCGCGGTGGGCGAGGATGCCGCGGCATCCGACCCCCGCGACCCCCAGACGAACGGGATCGTCGGACGGTCGTCCCCGACAGGCAACACCACGGTGGTCGCCGGATCGAACCCGCCCTGCGATGGCGGCACGGCCGCGGAGCCGGGCGCCACGTACTGCGTCCAGGCGTCGCCGTCCCAGTACCGCCGCCCGCCGGTCCCGTCTTCGTACCACCCGGCGGGCGCCCTCGTCGGGTCGCTCATGTTTCGATGGTGACAGAGCCGGCGTGCCGGCGCACCGGTTACTCTCGATCCATGCCCGCGACCGAACGCCTCTTCAGTTATGGCACCCTGCGGCTGCCGCACGTGCAACGGCACGTGTTCGGCACCGAGTTGCCGACCACGTCTGACGCGCTCGTGGGGTGGCGACTGCGGATGCTGCGCATCAGCGATCCCGACGTCGTCGCCGTGAGCGGCGAGGCCGAGCACCCGATCCTCGAGCGCACGGATGACCCGGCTGATCGGGCCGACGGTGTCGTGCTCGAGGTCACGGGCGAGGAGCTCGCGGCGGCGGATGGGTATGAGGTCGACGACTACCGTCGCGTTCGCGCGCAGCTCGCCTCGGGTGGCGAGGCGTGGGTGTACGCGGCAGGGTGACCGGCCGAGCCCGGCTGGACCGGGGAGATTCACCCAGTGATCTGGGGAAGCCGGGTGGATGCCCCAGAACAGGGGGCAGCCGATGCGGGCTCGGTCGGCGGATCGACGACATCCTCGAGGAGGCCTACGGATGCGGCGCTGCCGCCGCCGCGGCCTGCCGCACCGACCGCTGGTACGCGCCGGGGGTCAGCCCGACCACGCCGCGGAAGTCGTTGCCGAGGTGCGACTGGTCGGCGTAGCCGAGGCGCACGGCGAGGCCGGCGAGTTCGGCCGAGGCATCCGTCGAAAGCACCCGCGCGACCTCCTGGAGGCGCACCCGGCGGGCGACCCACTTCGGGCCGTGGCCGACAGTGCGGGCGAGCGCGCGCTGCACCGCGCGGTCGGTCACGCCGAACCGTGCGGCGAGGGTCGTGCCGGTGCGCCGGCGCACGCGGTCGGCGAGTTCCACGAGCACCGCGTTCGCGAGCTGCAGCTCCGGATCGAGGGGTCGTTCGTGCAGCAGGGCGGAGATCGCCGCGTCGGTCGCAAGCGCCCGCGTCGTGGCATCCGCTGCCGGTTCGATCGTCGTGAGCAGGCGGTGCAGCCGGGCGTCGAGCGCGGGCGTGACAGGCGTCGTGGCATCCGCGAGCTCGCGCACGTCGAGGTCGCTGACGACGGCGAGACCCGCGGGGCGGAGCCGGATCGCGAAGACCGAACCCGATCCGGTGATGCGTCGCCGCCACGCCCCGCTCTGCACGCCGGTGACGACGAGGGGCGCGGGCACGTCGCCCGACTCGATCGTGAGGGTGACCGCGGGGTGATCGATGATGCGCTGGTCGATGCGTTCGTCCGCCGGCAGCGCCCACTGCACGTGCCAGTAGCGGTCGACCACGTCGGCGACCGACGGATGAGGGTCGAGCCAGGTCGCGGCGAACCGCTCGGCGTTGCGCGGATGCAGCATGCCGGAACGCTCATCCGGGCGAATCGGATGCCCCGTGGGCGCTCGCGCGGTGTGCGGCATACGCCCATTCTGGCGAGCCGCCGGTCGGATTTCTGCAAGACGAGGACCTTCGGCCTCGGTGAGGATCGACGCATCCGCTATGGCGGAGGCGGTCGGGATGTCGAGAGCGAGGAGGGTTCGATGATCGAGGCGTTCGGCGCCGTGAACTGGTGGGTGGCGGCGCTCGGCGCGCTCGCCTACTTCGTGCTCGGCGCGCTGTGGTTCTCGCCGCTGTTCGGGCGCGTGTGGGATCGGGCGGTCGGCCACGAACGGAGACCGGGCGAGCGGTTCCCGGTGTCGTACTACGTCGTGCCGCTCGTGAGTAGCATAGTCATCGCCGCCGCGGCCGCGTGGCTGGCCGAGGCGGTCGGCCTCGACGGGTTCTGGGACGGCGCGCTCTTCGTGGTTGCGCTGGGCGTCGGCGTCGCCGCCGCGGTCTCGGTGACGAACGCATTGACACCAGCCATGCGGCATCCGTTCGTCTATGGCGCCGTCACGGGCGGCTACCACGTCGTCGGGATCGGCATCGTGACCGCGCTCGTGGTCACCCTCGGGTGAAGTCGAGGACTACCGTCGCGTGCGTGCGCAAACTCGCGTCGTGTGGGGAGGTGTGGGTGTACGCGGGGAGGCGATCGGCGCGCCCGGTGGCGGTGCGCGTGCCGTTGCTGATGTGCGGCGACTCTCGAGGTCGCTCAGGTTGCCCGCAAGATCGCGTCCATACCGTCCACCAGGCGGTGTGCGGCCTTCAGAAGGTCGCGCGCGCGGGCTTCGGTGAGGATCGTCGCGGCGTTCTGCACCTCGGTCTTCGAGTCGATGAGCCGGCTGAGGGTCGGTGCGAGCCGCTTGCCGGGCTCGGACTGCCGAAGGAGGGTCACCGCTTCGGCATGGCTCTCGCCGGCTGCCCGTCGCCCGAGTGTGGCTCCGCAGATCGCATCGCCGGCGGCGATTCCGGCGAGCACGGCCAGGGACCCGATGGTGTTGCCGATGTCGGAGATGCCGGCGTCGTCGCCGAGTTCGAGCACGAGATCGGCGGCGTCGAGGAACGCGTGTGCATGGCGTTGGCGGGTCGCTGCCTCGCCGCGACTCATCGCCCGGGTACGGCTGGCCATCAGGTGCGACCGCCGAGAAGCTCTCGCACAGGCACACCGCGTGTCAGCGGCCGCGCATCGTGACGGAGGGAATCGATCAGCGGATCTTCGCGCTTGACGAGCCCGACGAGTTCGTCGAGGGTGACCGCGATGATCTGGGCGGAATTGCCCGTCATGCGCCGGATGCGTTGGGTGACGTCATCGAGCAGGCTGCTCGCGACGGCTTCGTCCATGTCGTGCCGCCACACGATGAGAATGTCGACATCCGAATCCGGACCTGCCTCGCGCCGCGCGAACGAGCCGTACAACAGGGTTGCAGCGGGCGCATCACCGAGCGTCGTCGCCAGGAGATCGCCGATGCGCTGTTCGGTGGTCGCTGGTGCCTCGAGGAGCTGCTCGATCGGCGGCCAGAGCACATGCTCGCGGTTGAGCGTGTAGAGATTGGCCGCACCGATCGGGCGTGCATCGACCAGGCCGATGCCGACAAGCTGCTCGAGCGTGCGTTGGGTGGTCGCCAGCGACTTCACGCCTGCGAGCGAATGAATCGCCCTGCCCGATGTCCCGTCCGCGAGCAGCGACAGGCGATGAAGCACTCTCGCGCGATTCTCTCCGAGCAGCTGCGCTGCCGGATGTGTCAGATCCATGCTCACCTCCGACCACAATTTTAGCTCAAATGAACGGTCATGTACGTCAAGCGACCAACCATTGGTTCAGGCGACGAAAACGGCGCGGCGCGCGTGGACGATAACGTCGTGTTGTACGTCGGATTGGTGTTGCGTGAGCTGAGCGACGCGCGCCGGGCGTGGCCGGGGCGCTACAACCCGAGCTTCGTGAGGATTCGCGGGAACTCCACCTCGATCGCACGCCACAGCACGTCGTCGTCGGTGCCGGTGCAGTCGTGCGCGACGAAGTTGCGCGTGGCGCGCGTCAGGCCCGGCGTCATGTCGTTGCTCAGGCCGCCAGCCGGTTGAGGTACATGACCTCGTCGTGGGTGATTCCGTAGTCGCTCGCGACGTCGCCTGGTGCTTCGCCCGCTCGCACACGGTCGAGGAGGTCCTCGACTGCGATTCCCCGCCGCGCGAGTGTTGGACGACCGCCATTCAACGTCGGTCGCACCATCACGTCGAGATCGGGATATTGGGGGAGACGGATCGCCGCCGCATACCCCACCTCGCCGAAATCGATGTTCGACAGGTAGTCGGCGACGACTTCGTTGAACACCGCCTGGCCATTGCGCACGACGGTGAGGCGATGATCGAGCGGGTCATCGGAACGGAACAGGATCTCAGCGCCGTCGTGAACCAAGCGGTTACTCGCCAGCGCGTACTCGAGCCCGATCTCGCGCTTGATGACCTCGACCGCCGGGCGGATTCGCTGCATCGGAAGTCCCGCTTTGCGGAACGCGTTCAGCACGAACCCCTCGGCCAAGCCGATGAACGGCACGGTGTACCCGCGGCCGCGTGGAACCCCGGAGATCAGCGGCTCCTTCCAGCTGTGTCCTTCGTGGTAGCCGGTCGTCCACCGTTGCACCGTCGAGCGAGTGGCCCGGATGATCTGGGCGACATCGCTCTGCGAGTACACCGGCGTCAGGTACTCGCGCTCAATGCGGGGTGCGCTCATGCCTCGATGCTAGTGACTCCCACCGTCACGCTGTGGCTTTGAGGCGACGCGCGCTCATCGACCGGACAGCAGTTTCGACGTCGCTTCGCCCTGTACTTCGCGTCGCGCGACGCGGTCATCCGAGTTGCTTCGTGCTGCTGCTCAGCGCTCGTCGGTGTCGTGGCGCTTCCAACGGCGCTTCGCGCCGATCTTGCGGTTCACCGACCAGGGCGCTTTGCGTGCCTGGCCCTGGCCGCGCCACTGGTGAGGCTTGCAGAGTGCGCAGCCGGTGTGGCGCCGGTGAGGCGAATGTGCCATCGGTTCGTTCCATTCCCGTACCACTCCCGCCCGGGTGGGCAGGGTGGGTGCGGAATGCGAACCGACGTCATGCCGCCAGTGTGGCACGGTCGACTGACACTGGCTGAACCATGGACTTGCCAGCCTGGCGCACGTGCGATGTCGGCGAGGCCCTCGACCCCGATCAGCCTCGGGTACGGAACTCCCTCGCGGGCTTGCCCATCGTGCCGTGCGTGAGCGCGCCAATGGGTTCGAGCAGCGGCTCCATGCGGCGGCGGAGCGTGTCGCGCATGAGCCGCTCGCCGGCGACGGCCTCGTGCAGCCGCTGCAGGTCGCGCATGGTGAACGGCTGGTCGAGCAGCTCGAACGGGTCGGGCCGGCGACGGTACTCGCGCCGCAGCCGCGCCACGGCGAGGGCGACGATCTCGGCATGGTCGAACCCGAGCGGGCCGAGCTCGGCGACGGGCACGACGATCGCCCGTTCGGCGGCCATGTCAGGGGATACGCCTACACACGAGAAGACGGTGTGCTCGTCGTGCCGATCGGGGTGCTCGGGCCCTGATCTGGCCTCGCGCTTCATGTGGTGCAGGCGGGCAGATAGCCCGTTGGTCTGCGCGTACTCTCGATCCTGCTCGATCCTGCTCGATCCTGCTCGATCCTGCTCGATCAGGCGTACTGCGTCAGTCGGTCGGGGGCGCTGACAATCCGCTCAGGTCCCGCGACCACGCTCGATCAGCCGTGCCGGGGTTCCGTAGGCCGCGACCTTGGTGTCGGTCGTCAGCAGCGCGAAACCCTCGGCCCGAGCCTGGGCGATGAGCATTCGGTCGAACGGATCCTTGTGGATCGGTGGAAGTGCCGCCGCTTCGACCGCGTGCGATGAAGAGATCGGAAGCTCCGCATAATCGTTCTCGATGAGGCCCCGCCTGAGGATTCGCGCGTCCGCGTCGAAATCAGTGCGTTCGAGCGCGGCCTTGATGCCGATCTCCCAGATGCTCGCCGCGCTGAACCAGAGGCGATTGTCGTCATCATCGATGATGTCCCGTGCTCGAGGCGGGAGCAGTTCAGGCTCGTACGCGATCCACAGCAACAGATGGCTGTCGAGCAGGACGTTCATGTCGTCTCACCGAACATCGACACGATCTCATCGGAGGCGATCTCGTCGAAATCGGTGGGAACGGATGCCTCGCCGGCAAGGAATCCGATGCGTCGTCGTGTCTCGCCTTGATCGAGGCGGGTGAGCTTGGCGACGGGTACGCCCGCCTTCGCGATGATGATCGTCTCGCCCGCCGCCGCGAGGTCGACCAGGCGTGAGAACCGCGTCTTCGCATCGTGAATGTTTACGGGGTCCATTCCGCCTCCGGGTGACTTCATTCCGGTGGATCCGGGATGGACTAAGTGTAGTGGACTAACCATTGGTCTTGTCGAAGCGGGGAGCGAGGATGACTTGTCGGATCCGTCGGTTGCGACGGAGGTTGGCCGTCGATCCGCTGCGATCGTCGCACCCACCGCCGGCGCTCTCGTCGCTACGGGGACACCTTTACAGCACACCGAACGCCGGGTGCCCGCGCCAGTCGGGCGTCGCGGGACCAGCGCGGCATCCGTTCGCTCGGCCAACGCGCACGAACTCACGGATTCGCAGTCACAAACTCACGGATTCGCAACCATCCGCCTCGCGACGTCGCAGCGTCGCGAGGCGGCCATCCGATCAGCCTCGGGTACGGAACTCCCTCGCGGGCTTGCCCATCGTGCCGTGGGTGAGCGCGCCGGTGGGTTCGAGCAGCGGCTCCATGCGGCGGCGGAAAGTGTCGCGCATGAGCCGCTCGCCGGCGACCGCCTCATGCAACCGCTGCAGGTCGCGCATGGTGAGCGGCGCGTCGAGCAGGCCGAACGGGTCGGGTCGGCGCCGGTACTCGCGCCGCAGTCGTGCCACGGCCAGCTCGACGATGGCGTTGTGGTCGAACGCGAGCCGGCCGATCTCGTCGAGCGCCACGACGATCGCCCGCTCGGCGACCACATCGACGTCCCGCCACGGCACGGCCGCGTAGTGCGCGACCGAGAGCACCCAGCCTCGGTCGTCGCGGCCGAGCGCATCGAACACGCGCAGTTGATACGGGCGGATGTCGCGGACACCGGTTTTCTCGGCGAGCGCTCGCCGCGCGGCATCCGCCAGCACTTCGCCCTCGTGCAGAAAGGTGCCCGGGAGTCGGTGATCGCCGTCGACCGTGGTGAGCACGACCGAGAGCGGGCCGCCCGGCGGCACCGTGAGCACCGCCGTGTCGACCGCGACCGACGGGCGAGGGTAGTCGGTGAGCGCCTTGCCGGACGTGTCGCGAAACTCCGTCATCGCCCCAGTGAACCAGAGTTGTCGGTGGTTTGCGCTACTGTGCTCAATGTAGGAGTTAGCGCAGAAACGAGTGAAGTGACGGCGGCAGTCCGGCTCGACCGCCGAAAGAAGAATTCCGACCGACCCGAAGGAGCCCCATGAATCCTCTCCGCCTCACGCCCGTGCAGCTCGACCGCGCCGCGGGCGCCGTGCTCGGCTCGGCCGCCGGCGACGCGCTCGGCGCGCCCTACGAGTTCCGTCCGTCGGTGCCCGACGACGTCGCGATCGTGATGAAGGCCGGCGGCCCGTGGGAGCTCGGCGAGTGGACGGATGACACGAGCATGGCGATCCCCATCCTGCGGGCGCTCGCGCGTGGTGCGTCGCTCGACGACGAGACGGGCGCCTCGAACAACCTAAGTTCAAGCTCGGCGACGAGGTCCACGCGATCAGCTGGATCGAGATGATGGCGCCTGGGAACGCGCACGAGATCGTGAAGCGCATCGAGGTCGAGTCGGGCCTCGGCATTCCGAACAACACGCCCGCGACCACGGCGCGCTCGCTCGTGTACCGGGTGATCGCCGCCGCGCTCGCGGCGGGCGTGAACGACCGGCACGACTGGTACGCCGAAGAGGTGGCGTTCGACTTCGACACCGATTTCGGGCGGCATCCGGTGTTCTCGCACTTTTCGACAATTCCGGATGCCGCGGGCACATACCTGCGCGCACTGGCTGCGCAGCTCGCTGCTGAACAACGCGGCCAAGTCATCTTCCAGGCGCCGATGATCGCACTCATGCGCGACCACGTGCCGGCCGTCGTGTTCGACCTCGCGGGCGTCGCGCACACGCTCGACGGCGCGAAGGAGCTGCTGCCGATGTACCGCGAGATCAACGACAACCTCACGCTCACGATGATGCAGATCGTCGGGCCGTGGCTGCCCTGATTGGAGTCTTCATGAATATTGCACCAGACGCCGCGACACCGGATGACGAGCGGGACGCAGCTCAACGCAACTATGAGGAGGCTGAGGCGTTCGTCGCCAAGCACGGCTTCTCAAGTGGTGGTCCGGTGCCGCCGCGGGAGTTCCCAGAGTGGGAGTGGGCGAAACATCCGCTTCTGGCGCGCGCTGTCGTCGAAGACTGGCTCGCGGGTGACGTGATTCGGCCGATTGGCCTTTCGCGGTTGCAGCTGAAGGCCGTCGAGGCATTGAAGCTCGTCGACCGTGGGGACCATCGCGCCATTCGCGTGCCTCCGCGATTCAACGCCGACCCCTTCATGAGCGACACCGTACGAAGCTCCGAGGATCTCATTCGCGGACTGCTCCCGGACATCACGCGCTACTACCAGGGACAGCACCCTACGGGCGAGCTGGGCGATGATGACATCTTCTTCATAGCCGTCACCGAAACTGGGGGGAGACGCCGCTTCTTTCGGACCAATGATGGCGCTCGCCTCGTCGAGATCGCCGCTGGCGAGATCACAACTTGGCTCGAATTCGGCCGCGGAAGCCACCCCCTTACCGAGAGGGAGGTAGTCGAACTGGAGGGCAGCTTTCTGGTGCAGCCGATCGCCCGCCGAAATCCCATCGACCCGCAATGGACCGCGCTATTGCCCCACGCGGCCAACCGAGCAGTGTGGGAGTGGCTCGCTGCGTACCGCGACCGCGGAGCTGTCGAATAGCGGTGACCCAGGCGCGCTTCCCACGGAAGTTGTGAGCCGCGGAGAGCGCGACGGAGATCCTCGCGGGCCTCGCCGCCTACTGGGCGATTGCCCGCCCCGTCGAGGATTCGCCGCTCAGCAGTTCGTCGGTGCGTCGCTCGTCTTCGGGTAGCTCCATCGCTGCGGCAAGGAGATTGCCGAGTCGGCGGGCGTCGTCGAGCCCTTGCCCTTTGCTGGCCCAATCGTCGAAGGTGAGCCTGACGTTCTCGTCCTTGGTGATGACGTCCAGCACGGGGCCCTGTTTGTCGCGTTCGCGGAATCGCACGTAGCGAATGCCCGAGAGGGGGAATTCGCGCTCGATCGTGCCCTGCTTGCGCACGGCGTTCTGCGTCGAGATGAAGAAGCGTTCGGGCGTCACACCGATGTATGCGTTATCACCGACGAGGCGGTCGAGATTGACGTCGGCGAGGGCCAACAGGCGTTCCTCGCCGGGCACGACCCAACGGAGGACCCGCAGGACCTCGTCTGGCGCGGCCTCTTTGAACACAGCCACGGGCGGATCCAGCGGGGCAGGTCGAGTGTGGACACGATTGCGGAGTGCCGCCACCTGCTCGGACAACGCCTCCGCCATGGCAACGGCGTCGCGGATACTTCGACGCTTGGTGGTGAACGGCAGGCTGCGCTCGCCCGGCAGCTCTGCCATCAATCGGCACTGACGTTCGATGTCCGCGAGGAGACGCGCGATGTCGCCCATGGCCTCGGTGTGCTCGCGTTTCGTCTCGGCGACGAGTTCGGCGAGAAGTCGTTCATTCTCGACAGCATTCGCCTCGTCGCGGATGATGTGGGCGGCGCGCAGCACCTGCGAGCGATGCCAGGATCCTTCCGCCATGAGAACGCCGTGCGTGTCGGCGATGATCTGCTCGATGTTCTTCTGGATGTAGGCACGACGTTCTGCGGGGTCAGCGTCGAGGGCTTTGAGATGCCCACGGACGAGCGACATGAAGAGGTGTCGCTGCTTGCGCAGGTCTGCATCCTTGGTCGCGATGGAGGCGAAGATGTGGTCGTTGACGGCGCCGACCGCCCGTGCCTCGCGTACGGCCCTCATCGTCGTCTCGTGCAGACCGAGCAGGGTCGCCCACTGGTCCTCGTGAAGTGCGCGCAGAACGTCGCGAGTAAGTTCGATGTTCTCGTCGATGCGACGTGAGATCGACTCGAGTTGCAGTTGTATCGCCAACAGCGCGGCGGCCGGCCCCAGGGCGGTGAGCATCGCAGTACTCTGCGCTCCTACCGCCGGCGCGTAGCGCGCCTGGGCGACGATCCTCCCCGAACCATCGACGATCGGGCCCAGATTCCAGCCGCCCGACGTCATCGGTTGGAACGTCTTGAGCAACTCCACGCTCTCAGGTGCCAAACGCACCAACCCTTGCGCTGACACCAGACCCTGCGCACCCTGTGCCGTCAGATTGCCGATGCCCGAGGCGATTGCGAGTTGATCGGTCAGGGCTTTGCTCGTTTGAGCGCTCATCATCTCGAAGGGCGTGAAGTCGAGTTCGACGGGTGGCCGGTCCGCAAAGAGCACGGCGAGGCCGGGCTCGATCTCGACCAGGCTGACCATCGAGTCATCCATAGCGGTCGCTACCGTTGCGCCTGGCGCTTCTTCTGACGTGGACATGCGAGCTCTCCTTGTTCGGCTGAAGTGATCGTAGTATGCAGACGGGCACGGCTACGTCCCGAACTCCGACCCGCTGAAGTGCTCGTTCGCCGGAACTCGGTCGGAAGGCGACGGTGGACGATCAGGGAGCCCCGAGGCTGTACGTGTAACTGCCCGTTGTCCAGTTCATGGTTGCGTTGTATCCGTAGCCGCTCATCGTGCCGTCGCCGTTGTCGACGTTGGCGACGAAGCAGTCGAAGACGGTCGTTTGATCGGTGAGGTCATCCAACGAGCCGCCGTTGACCGGTGAGCAGCTGACGTCGAGCACTGGCCCTTCGATGAGCTCGTCACTGGCGTGCCCCTCGGCCATCGTCTTGATGCTTGCTTCGATCTCGGTGACGCTGGTCGCTCTATTCTCACGCTCCTGCTGCTCTTCGGCGGCCTTGGCGCGCTCCGCGGCGCGCTTGTTCTCGGCGATGCGTTTCGCGTCGGCCTCGCGCTTCGCTTCGGCCGCTGCCGCCACCTCCTGCGCCGCGGCGTCGGAGGAGAGCTTCCATGCGAGACCGCCCGCCAGGCAGGCGATGATTACAGCTGTCGCGACGCCCGAGGTGATCCAGACGCGCTTCTTGGACCACCGTGGCCGGGCTCTGCGTGCGGGAGTCGATACGGCGCCGCCGGGGTCTGGAACGTCGAGCCATTCCGAGCCATTCCAGTAGCGACGGCCGCCACTCGGATTGTCATACCAACCCGCAGGCGCCGATGGTGCCGCCTCAGCCTCCGACGGGGAGTCGGGTGTCGTTTCATGTGCAGGCGTCTCATCTACAGCGTCGGCGTTGACAATGGCCGGCACGTGCTGTTCAGATGCCCGGGCCTCGTCCTGCTGACTCGGTCGCTCATCAGGTTCTGACATCGGGGAATTGATCGGGTTCGTCATGGAGTCCTCAGGCTGTAGGAAATGGCCGCCGGCGATAGCTGACTGACGCTACCGGATCCGCAGCGCACGCATCGCGGCTCGGCGCGTTGAACGCCTGTCGTTACCTGCCACTCCCGCGGAATCACAGGGCAGGAGGGGTATGCCCCAGAAGGGGGCACATGAGCGCGTGTCGCTCGACGACAGGGGAGACGCGAGGTTCGCGCGGCACATAATGTCGGGAGAGCATGCGACGTGAAGTGAAGAGCAAGATCGGTTCGCCGAGGAGTCGGCGTTCGATTTCGACACGGACCTCGAGCGGCATCCAGCGTTCTCGCACCTTCCGACGGTTCCCATCGTGCGGACGGATACCTGTGCGCGCCGGCCGCCCGGCTCATAACCAGAAGCAAGGCGTCGGGCCGTGGCTGCCGTGAGGCGCTGACAGCTCACTCTCCCTCCTGAAAGGACCGCAGAATCCTATGACCAAGAAGATCGTCTACATCGACCTCGACAACACGCTTGTCGACTTCCGTTCGGCGCTGCCGCGCCTCGACCCGGCGCGTGACCGCGACACCGACGAACCCGATCTCGACGACATCCCGGGCATCTTCTCGCTCATGGATCCGATGCCTGGTGCGGTCGACGCCTTCCACGCACTGTCGAAGGAGTACGACGTCTACATCCTGTCGACGGCGCCGTGGAACAACCCGTCGGCTTGGAGCGACAAGTTGCTCTGGGTGCAGAAGCACCTCGCGACGGATGCCTCGGGCCCGGCGTACAAGCGCCTCATCTTGTCGCACCACAAGCACCTCAACCGCGGCGACTACCTCATCGACGACCGCGCCGCGCGCGGAGCTTCAGAGTTCGAGGGCGAGTGGCTGCAGTTCGGCGTGGCGCCATACGAGACGTGGGCGGATGTCACGGGTTACCTGCTGGGCCGCAACGGCGATGACGGACTCTCGCCGATCGTGTCCGAACTCGCGCGATCGTGACTCTCTTCACGGACTTCGTGCAGGTGACGGATGCCACCGCGTCATCGCCGGTGATCCTGCACGCGCCGCACGGCGGGCGCACCATCCCGCCGGCGCATCGCGGCGCGTTCACGGCCTCCGGCGCTGAGCTCGAAGCCGAGATGGACGCGATGACCGACCACTTCACCGACCGACTCGTGGCGGAGGTCGCCGCCGAGACGGGTGCGAGTGCGGTGATCAACGGCCTGTCGCGGTTCGTCGTCGATGTCGAGCGATTCCCCGACGACACCGAGGAGATGAACGCCGTCGGCATGGGGGTGCTCTACACCCACGGCTCGCGTGGGCAGGTGCTTCGCGACCGCGCTCGGGTCGACTCCGATGCCCTGCTCGGCTTCTTCGGCGACTACTCGTCGGCAATCGAGCGGTTGACCGAAGCATCGCTCGCGCAGCACGGGCGGGCGGTGATCATCGATGTGCACTCGTTTCCGAGGCATCCGCTGCCCTACGAACTGCATGCCGACGAACGCCGACCAGAGCTCTGCGTCGGTTTCGAGGAGTTCCACGCCGGCGAGGCGCTTCGCGGTGCGGTGGCGGACGCCTTCGACTGGCTCGAGCGCGTCGACAACGAGCCGTTCCACGGTGCGTACGTGCCACTGCGGTTCTACCGCAGCGATCCGAGGGTGCAGGCGGTGATGCTCGAGATCCGGCGGGATGTGTACATGGATGAAGCGACGGTCAGGGCGGATGTATCGGGGCTGCGCGCTCTCATCGATCGAGTGAGTCGCCTGTGCCGCTCAGCCGCCGACCAATAGTCCCGGCCGAGACCGAAGGTATTCGGCGAGCCCTTCGATGTCGGCGTAGACGGTGGCGAAACTGTAACCGAAAGCCTTCTCGAGTTGGTCGCGGATCTCCGGCTTGGCCTGCGCTGTGACCCGATAGGTGAAGACCGGCCCCTTTTCGACGGGGAGTCGGCCGCGCCGGACGTTCGTCATATTCATCGGGATCGACGAGACTTGCCGAAGTCGTTCGGGGCTCCACCGTTCCGGATCGCCCGGGTGAAGTCGACCGAACCCGTGCTCCGGCGCCTCGATCGGAACGCCGTCGAGCAGGAACGCCGCGCTCTGGGCAGGAATTCGGTCGTGCAGTGCGGGCGGATGCCACAGCTTACGCCCGAGGCCCGTTCCCCAGTGCGTGCGCTGTCGGGCGTTGTCGCTCTTCAAGCGGAACCAGTACGGCGTGTTGCTGTTCCAGTCGGAATTGAGCCGTACCGCGTTCGTCGGGCTCACGGTGAAGGCGAACAACCTCGCGTCAGCGTCGTCGACGCTCGTCAATGTGCTCTGCGTAACGGCAAACCATGCGGCGATCAAGGGATTGTAGGTCACGTCGAGGAGCCTGGTCGGTACACCGACGTGCTGCATCTGCGCGAAGAGCTGCAGGCCCGGGATGCCGTCGAGCCGCCACTGCGAGCGCGCCAGATCGAGCAACCGACGCTCGGCCGCGACAAGATCGCCTTCGGTCGGAGCGACGCTGATCTGATTCGCAACCGCGCGGTAGAGCGAGCTGCGCATGCCCCACGACGCGTCGGCCTGACCGCGCCAGACGAACCGCTCGTCGGGATACGAAGCTCCGAGGGTGTTGATCTCATGCTGGAGGTCAGCCCAGCTCTCGACCTCGGTCTCCCACGGCGAGTAGAGCTCGGTTGCGTCAGCGAAGGGTGCAACCCACACGTCAGCGACGGGCTGAAGGTAAATGGTCAAACCTGCCTCTTCTCGGTCACGATCACGCCCGCTGCGGTGAACGCCCGAGCACACGATAGTGGAAGACCCGTCGCGTCGTTCACGTGCCCTAAGGGCGTCGGCGGTCGGCGCATCCAACCGGCGAAACGGCGGGGACTCAAGTCGCTTTCAGTCACCGAAGCCCGTCCATCACGTGCCCGGAGTGCGAACGCTCGAGGCGGCCACTCTCGAGGCCATGCAGCAACCCGGAGGCCAGCCGCGCGTCGATCGCCGACGTGAGTCGCTTGCCGCCGAACAGTGCGAGGGTCTCGCGCTTCAACTCGGTGTCGTCCATGCCGCCCGAGATCGCTGCTGTGACGCGCATGGCGTTCGCGATCTCGACGAGCGAGATGTGCTCCGGGTCGCGAGGCGTCGCTAGTTGCACGCGTCGCACACCACGCCAGGTCTTCGGGTCAACGTCCTCTGGCCAAACGAAGGTGCGTTCCCCGTCCCCGCGTTTGAACTCCGGCGGAACGCATCGCAGGATGGCGTCAGCCCGCGCCTGGGAGACGCGTGCGAGGCCGAAGCTGTTCGCCACAGCCTTCGCCAGCCGCGTCGAGTGCATCGGACCCTCCGTGGCGAGGGCCGCGCGGATAGCTTCTGCAACCTGATCGGCAGACGCCCGCCGCGGCAGATCATCGAGTATTGAGATGGAGCCGTAACTTACGGGCCTCCACTCGCGGAACACCATCACATCGGGGTGTGCACGCGGTCGAGTGCGAGCGATTCCGGGAGCGACCACGCCCGACCGGATGTGCAGGGCGAGTGCGTCGTGATCTGCGAGGTCGCGCGATCGGTTCGGCGCAGTAACTGGTGCGGCGGGCGCCACCGCAACGGGCGCCGAGGCCACCTCGCGCGCGCGCACCACAGACGCCTCGATCCGCGCCATCACCTGATCACGCTGGTGCAGCCACTCGGGAAGCCACACACGCTCAACACCCGGCCACCGCATGAGCCCCTTCAACACCTCCACAGGAAGCCCGTCACGGTCGGCAACGGTCTGACGTGCCCGCCAGTTCTCGCCGTCGAGGAGCACCGCGACGAGCGGCCGGTCTGGCTCGGCGGCGTCCGCGATGCTGAGGTCGACACGGAACTCGGAGAGACCGACATCGGCACGAACCGCATAGCCCGCGGCACGCAGCTCGTCTGCGATGTCGTCCCGATGGCGGTCAATGCGCGGCATCCGCCGCCCATCGTCGGTCACGGCCTCTACGCCACGAGCGGCGAGTTCGAGGTACGCCTTGAGGTGCTTGATGCCGGTCGAGCTCGTTTGCTCGGCACGCAGCTGGTCGGGTTCGAAACTGGCGAACAGAATCACCTGGCGCCGAGCACGCGTCACCGCCACGTTGAGCCGGCGCTCGCCGCCTGCCCGGCCGAGCGGGCCGAAGTTGAGGGGCAGCACGCCGTTGTCGTTCACGCTGAACGCGATCGAGAACAGGATGCAGTCGCGCTCGTCGCCCTGCACGTTCTCGAGGTTCTTCACGAAGAGGCCATCGGGCTCGTCGAGCGCCCGCAGAATACGCTCGTCACCGGTGTCACGCAGCAGGTTGTCGATCAGGTCGCGCTGCTGGGCGTTGAAGGTGATGACGCCAACCGAGGGGGACTCATTCGGCGACGCCCAGAATCGACGCTGGATGTCGTCGACGATCGCATCGGCCTCGACACGGTTGGTGCGTAGCGTCTTGCCCTTGCCTGAGCGCTGGAACTGCCCGTTGACACGCACGAACGAGATGCCGTGCCCGTCGATCGTGTCGTTGGCCGAGCTCGCGACCGGAGCGGGGAACGACGACAGCCTGTTCTCGTAGTAGTGGTGGTTGCTGAAGGCGATGAGCGATTCGTCTTGGCTGCGGTAGTGCCAAGAGAGCCACTTTCGAGGCACCTGCGCCTGCACGCTCTCGCTGAGGATCGACTCTTCGTCGACGACCGTTTCGTGCGTGTACTCGATGTCTTCGTCGACCGACGCACTCGAATCGGCGAAGCTCGTGGGCGGCATCTGCTTGCTGTCGCCGACCACGATGACCGAGGTGCCACGACCCATGGCTCCCACCGCATCGGCGACGCGAATCTGGGATGCCTCGTCGAAGACGACGATGTCGAAGAGATCGGGCCGGGCGGGAAAGAACCGTGCGACCGACTCAGGGCTCATCAGCGTGCAGGGCATGATCTGGGTGATGAGCTCGCCGTATGCGTCGATCATCGCGCGCACGCTCATGCCGCCGCGCTGCCGCTCGAGCTGCCGGCGAAGACCGCCGACCTGCCCGCCAGCGGCCGTGGCCGAGAAGGTGCGTGACGCGAGGAGGTCGGCGGGGATGACCCTCGGCAGGTGGCCGCGCACCGCGTGCGTGGCCACCGTGAACCGTGCGATGGAGTTGTCGTGTGCCTGCGGGTCGAACGTGCCGAGTGCCGTGGCATCCTCGCGCTCGGCGATCGAGGCGCGCGCCATCCCCTTGTCGAAGGCGATCGCCGCATCTTCGGCGGGGATCTCGCCGCGAAGCAGGGCGGTGCGGGCTGCAGCGAGCCCTGCAGAGCTCAGTGGTTCGAGGGCGCACACGAAGTCGAGCCAGCGGGTGAGGCTCACGGGCTCGGTGGTGTCGAGTCTCCTGGCAGAGCGTGTGTCCGACCAGCGCCGGAGGAACGCAGCGTCACCGAGCCACTCCGATGACGCCCGCGACGGGACGTGCGCGGCGGTCTCGAACTCGCGCCAGGTCGCGACGAGACGCTCGAGCTCGGCTGCGGCATCCCCGGCGCTCGTGCTCGCGAAATATTCGCGGATCGCAGCCACACGCGGATCGGTGCGATCCTTGAGCGCGTCACCAAGCCACATGATCCAGCGCAGGCGCGACTCGAATGCCGTCACGTCGCTCTCGATGAGCGGGTTCCAGCCCGAATCGATGAGCGGCAGCGGCACGTTGCCGATGGCCGCGCGAAGCGCCTCCACCTCGGTCATCGTGGCGGCGATCTCGCCGGTCAGCGTCGAAAGCGTCTTGAGGGCGACCTCCTTCTGGTCGACGACGAGCTCGTCGGCGAACCGTGCCAGCACCGCGCGGCGGCGCTTCTTGCGACCGAAGTACCCCGAGGCATCCGCTGCCAGCGCCTCTTGATGGATCTCGTGGACCTCGCGCGCGAGCACCGTGGGCCGCACCCTGATGCTCCATGCGGGTGCGACGAAACCCGCCACCTGCCTTGAAACGTCGTTCAGATAGGCGAGCCACTCCTGCTGGGCGAGCGTATCGAGAGTCATGACCGGGTGCCGCGGGGCGCGGCTCACCTGCGCCCACGCCTCCAGTTCGCCGGCGCTTGCCGCATGTGCGAGCTCGTCGAGGGAGATGCCGGCCCGCTGCGCGGCGTCGAGCGCGGCATCGAACGACTGCGCTGTGCGGTGCACCTGGGCGGCGTCGACGACCGTGCCCTGTTGCTCGTCGATGAAGCCCCACGGATGCCGCGGCTCGGGCCGAGCGAGGTCGGCGGTCTCGGGGAGGCGACGGAGCGTCGACCGCAGCGAGTCGATCAGCTCGGGGTAGGCGTTCGCGACGAGTTCGGTCGGTACCTCGAGCGAGGGGGCGTCGGGATCGAGCGAGAGCTCGGTCGTGCGTGCCGAGTACAGCGACATGCCTGCCGCGTTCGGCTCGTGCAATCGCTGGGCATAGCGGGCGAGCGCGCGGCGGCTCGCCTCGGCGGACTCGGAGTCCGCCTGCAGTTTGGCGCGGTCTGCCCGCACCGCCAGGTCGAGCGCCGTCTTGATCTGCGCCCGAACCGCGGCGGGCCGCGCCGACTTGTCATGCAGGTCGAGCGAGAGGTCGCCCAGCCCCACCGACTCGAGCCGCTTCTTCACCACGTCGAGCGCCGCTCGCTTCTCGGCGACGAACAGCACGCGTTTGCCCGCAGCGAGCGAACGCGCGAGCAAATTGGTGATCGTCTGCGACTTGCCTGTGCCGGGAGGGCCCTCGAGCACGAACGTGCGGCCGCCCACTGCGTCGGCAACCGCCTCGAGCTGCGATCCGTCGGCTGGCACCGGGACCACGGCTCCCAGTTCGTCGAGGTCGGTCTCAGGTCGCTCGGCGACGGGGTCTTCGAACGGGTCGAGCGGCGTCTGGATGAGGTGGGAGACGAGCGGGTTCTTCGCGAGCACCTCCCAGTTGTCGTCGAGGTCCTTCCACAGCCGGAACTTCGCGAACTGCAGAATCGAGAGGTCGACGGACTCCTCGACGCGGAACGGCAAGCCGGCGGCGGCGATCTCCTCGCGGGCAGCGCGTAACGCCGCGCCGAGGTCGATCCCCGATTCATCCTCGATCGGATTCTGCAACCCGGGGATTTCGAGGCCGAACGAGATTCGCAGCTTTTCGAGCAGGCAGTAGTTGGGCGTGGAGGCGCCCGCTTCGTCGAGGGTGAGTTGGTACACCTGCCCGCGATTGGCGGTCGTGATGTTCACCGGCACCAGCACGAGCGGTGACCGCAGGTCGCGGTCGTTGAATCGCCAGTGCAGCATGCCGAACGCGAGATACAGGTTGTTGGCCCCGGTTTCCTCGACGATCGTCTTCGCCTTGTTGGCCAGGTAGCGGAGCTTGCTGGTGTAGGCGCCCTCAGTGATGTCGATGAACGCCCGACGCTTGGCGCCCAGCAGCTCAGCCCGGAGCTCCTCGGGAAGATCGCGGGCGAAGCGGATGCCGCGCACTTGGTCGACCGAAGGGATGTCGTCGGACGCCAGCAGAGAGATGGTGGCCCCGGCGTTCACGGCGTCTTCGAGCCGAGCGACGGCGGGCGCAGGCACCTCGAGCCGGTAACCGGCACGCGGGGTGTAGTTGATGAGCCTGTTGCGAAGGCTCAGGTCGAGCAGCGAGTTCTTCCACATTTGCACTCGGCGAGGTACCGGCCCCTGCTCAGGCGCGGCCCCGTCGCGGGCGGACTGCCCGTAGTACGGCGCGATCGCCGGAGCTGCGGCCGGCTGGTAGGTGGTGATCGTGACGGTGCCGTCGGCAGCCACCGCCCGGCTCGGAAGCGGGTAGATGTTGCGGGCGCGCGCCTCGCGCACGTCGCTGACACCGAGCAGTTGGTCGGGGTCGCCGTCGAGAAAGCGCGTGCGAGGCGCGCGGTTGGCCTCTCCGATGGGGTGGGAGTCGGCGCCTCCCGTGAGCATCGTCGTCTCGACGAGGGCGATGTGACCGAGGTCGACGAGATTTGCGATCTCCATCGGGTCGGTGGTTGCCACCGCACCAAGCGAGTTGTCGGTGCGCCAGTATCCGAGGAAGATGTGGCCCTTGGCCAGCCACAGTGTGGTGTTGATGCCCGCTTGCTCGAGCGCCGCAGCCAGCGTCGTCGTGGTGTCGAGGCACGTACCGAGCCGGTCCTCGAGTACATCGCCGGGTGTGCGCACGCGCTGACCACGCTCGCCCCAGCTCGCAGGCGGCTCGGCGTAACGGATGTCGCGGCCTCGCATCGCGTCGTACACGGCCGTGACGATGGCATCGACCCGGTCGGGATTCTCGCTCTGATAGGCGTCGAGGTCGCCGCGTCCTGTAGCTGCCTTCAGTCGATCGGATGCTTCGACGAGGAGTGAACTCAATGCGGCGGCGTTCGGCTGCACGTGTGCTGCGAGCAACTCGAGTCCGAGGTGCAGCGGATTCGCGATCCACTGGTTGCCGGCCAAGATCTGAACATCGACGGATGCTTCTGCAAGCGTCGCGCCCGACGCATCCCGAAGGATGGCACGAATACGACCGTGCTGCTGTACGTCGATCTCGAGCATGCGGGCTGGGTCGAGCAGGAGTTCGAGGTCGCGGAGGGTGGTGGTCTCGCCGGCCTCAAGGTCGACCAGGTGCACCTTCGGATCGCCGAGCACCCCGGTCGCGCTCACGATGTCGACCTCGAGCGATGCCGCTCGGAGGTCGACGGGCACGCCGGTGATCGAGATCTCATCGACGATCGCGATGCGGCTGAGTGCCATGGGGTAGCTCAGGAAGGGGATGGAACCGATCTCGATGGTGGGCGCTTTGTGTGCAGTAGTCGGGGCAAGGGCGACGTGCGCCGGGGTTGGCGAGAGCGCGATCGGTGCACCATCCGTTTCAGAGCCCGTGACGGCGGGTCGAACGGGAAGCAGCGGTGCCTTGAGCTCGGCGATGCGATCGGCCTCGTCGTCGGCAGCGATCAATCGAAGCAGCAGCTCCATCGAGTCCATCGCCCGGTACGCAGACGTCGCGGTGAATTCCTCGTTGTGCGCCCACTTGTTGCGGACCTCACGTAGTTCGCTCGCATAGTTGCGGCCCTGCCGACCCAGTGACCGGTCGAACGGGTACCCGAGGTCGCCGAGCCGGTCGGTCATCGCGCGCAGCATCAACGGCAGATCTCGCGGCGAGTACGTGAGGTTGTGACGACCCGACAGCTTGTCTCGACGCTCGAGGATCGAGGTCCAGTTGGCGACATCCGGTGCAGCTTCTCGCATCACTCGCTCGACGAATGGCTTGAGCCCTTCGATGAGCACGCCGAGAGCGTCGCCCACGCCGGAGTGGTGGTTCGGGTCGTCCATGTTCGCCTTCCTTGAGTGTGCGTAGCCGAATCACTGTAGGGGAAGCGACCGACATCGATGCAGCACGTCTCCGCTGAGGGTAGTCAGTGTGTGACGCGCGGATGAACGCCTTTGTCTTGTATCACCCGAACTGGGGTGGTTGCGGCCAGGTGAGGTCTGGATTCATACGGTGGAATAGGAATCCAGATTGCGCGGGTTTGAACGACCCGGCCAGAGAGGTTCAGTGTGGAAGCCAAATTGCCCGATGGTCGTCGAGTTGAACTTCGTGAAGACGGCACCTGGTCGTTCAGCGCGCATCACATGAAAGAGTCGCCTAATAGGGGTGGATTCCGTGGAGTTGCATGGGGTGCGACTCGCGCTGAAGTCGCGGCGTCGGAGCCGAGCGCGCCAGTGAGGGAAGAGGCTTCATTTCTGGTGTACGAGACGCGTCTCGCCGAGATGGATGCCGAGGTGCTCTACTTCTTCGTCGATGATCAACTCGTGCGCGGAAAGCTCTTCGTCACCCAGTCGTTCCAGAATGAGTACCGGTACGTGATGAAGCGTGACGAGCTGGAGGAACTGCTGGTAGCCAAATATGGCCAACCGACGGAAACGAACCAGCACTGGATCGGTGATCTCTATCGGGATGACCGGGCTGACTGGGGGATGGCGGTGGCCACGGGCGACCTATCTTGGTACACCCGTTGGGATGAGGAGCACACCGTCGTCTTGCTTGCACTGACGGGAGAGGGTTTCGAGAGTCATCTACAGGTCGAGTACTCGTCCGTGGAACTCGTCGGCCTCGAGTCGGCCGCCGCGCGATCACGTGATCTCGGCCAGCTCTAGCGCAAAGATGTCGCGCTCAGCCGAGTTGCCCTGTCTGAACGGCGGTGAGGGTTGACGTCGTATCGGCGGCGAGGTCACTGGCGACGGAGTCCGAATGGTGGTGTCCATTGGGTGGCGCCCCACGAGGTCCATCGATCTCCGGGCGCCTGGAGGCGGAATGGATCGTGGCGTAGCGGGTATTCCGTTCCGAGGCCGCCAAGGAAATCATGGTGGCCAACGGCTCCAAGTTCGAATCGTCCGAATGCCCGGTGCCCGACATGTGGAGCCTCGGTGTACTTCTATGCCGACGAGTTTGGTGGTCGGGTCTACTTCGACAGTCATGGTTGGCCATGGCCGAAACACCCCTGTACGGACGCACGATCCAACGGAAGTCGCGCCGCGAAGGACCCGTCCGGGCGCAATTGGAAACCGAGTCGCCCCTACAGCCCGACGGGCGACGCTGGCAATTCTGGTCGTCCGATGACTGTGGCGCAGTTCAAGTGGACGAGGTATGTCGTCCTTGCGGTGCGGCAGAAAAGGCGCTCGAGTGTGCTTCGGCTCGAGTTGGCCGACATGGTTGGCAGCATCGACGATTGGCGTACGACCGAGGTGGTACCGGTGCAACCGGGCGACCACGTCTTCATCGGTGAGGGGTGGTTCTCCTACTACCCGTCAGGTACCACGGAACCGACGTACCTCGGGGCCAAATGGGTGAGACGCGTGAAGAGTCCGTGACTTAGTTGAGGATAGGGACGTTGGACACGACTGCCGGCGTCCGGGGAGTGTCGAACAGCGCGTGGAGCTCGGCCCGGGGGATCAGTGTCTCGCGCTTCTTGAACACCAGATGTCCGGGATCAAGTTGGTCCATGAGTAGCACCAGGAGGCCCTGGACCTGGCAGAGCCGTGCTGTCGAACTCGAGTTCCGCAGCATTTCGAGGCCTGTCTCGATGCCGGCGAACCACTCCCGGAAGGAGCCTCCGGCTCGATAGCGTTCGGTGAATTCGTCGAAGCGGGCAACGGATGGTGCGCGGCGATCGCCGAGGTCCTCCCATCGGAACATCGCAGCTCCGATGGCATGCTGTTCGCCGCTGTAGAGCATGAAGTCTCGGCTCGTGGAGTTTACGCGAAGGGCATCGTTGATCTCGCGGGTGATAAGGGTGATCGTGAGCTGCCCGTCGTTGGGGACATCGCCGAGGGAAAGACGACTCGCGGACGCCTCGGCAGTCGTTTCGCGGAGGAGGACGCTCCTTCGAAGAGCTTCCACCCAGCCGAAGTATTGCGCGAACACGAAGCAGGTGTACTCCGTGATAGCGCGTCGGTCCCACTCACTGCCGTGATCGAGCGCCTCGGCAAGTCCACCGGCCACGAGATTGTGCACGCGGCTCTGGAGTTCCGATGTCGCATACAGGAGCGGCTCGAGAACCGGCGCAACCACGTCCCTGCGTCGTTGTTCCTCGCGTCGTCGTTCGTCATCCGGCACGCAATGCATCTCGCTCCAGCATGAGCCGATGCTCAGATCGCTTCGTGGTAACCCCGACCCACCCCGTGAAGAGTGCAACTAGCAGAGTCGCGATGGTGGCAAGCCACGGGGTCGCTGCTTCTGGATCCATCCGAGTTCTATCTCCATCTGTTTCCACGAGGTCTCTACACGGGTTGTCCACCCGGACTGATCGCTGCCCGCGTTCGGCCGTCGATCACAGTCGCATTGGTCGACCATATCGGCGGAGCGCACCTGCTCCAGGCGCTACGAATACGCGAGTTCGACTTCCAAAGGGCGATGCGCCCAGTGCCAGTCGACAAACGCGGGCCGCGGTAGGCGCCCGCCGTCAGTGAGTTGGAGCGACGACGCCAGTGTTCCCAGGCCGAATGCACGATCCCACGCTGGATCGGATGTCACGGCTCGCTGAACCGCCTCCGAACGGATGATTCGGCCAGACCGATCGACCGCAATGAGGTGGCTCTCGAACGCCGCGTCGTGGGTAGGACAAGCTGCCAGGCCGTTCCTGGTGTCCAGGCGTTCGCTGTTCGTGCTCTCGCTCCAGGGCTTGATGTGCGAGGCGATGAGGAGGCGTGAAGGCGGGATACCGTGCTTCCTCGCGCTCAGGCCGCAGAAAGCGCATGCGTAGTCCGAATTCTCGAGGACCCGCCGCGCGAACTGTTGTTGTCCAACCCGGGCGGTGCCAACCATTGCTCGTTCGGTGAGCGGGTCGAGGTTGGTGCTCGTGTCGTCAGCCCATTCCGCCACGCTCGCTGACAGTTCGTCGTCGTTGATATCGACCGCATCCAAGACCACCTGGAACTGCGCACTCCCAACGCCGAGGAAGTCAGGGACATCAGACTTGCCGAGTCCGATTTCTCGCGCAGCCGCAAGGATCGTGGTGTAGAGCCCGAGGTACGAGTTGTCTCGGCTCGTGAGGTGTACCCAGAGTTCTTTTTCGTAGCGGGCGGAGTGAGGACGGCGGCCGTCGAGATTTGCAAGTTTCGCGGCAAGGCTCTTCGGCGTGCGACGGAACAGGTGGGCGAACAACTGCACGGTGGGAGAGCTGGCGCGAAGGTTCACCGTTCCGCTTCGCGAGGGAGGCGTCACGAGACCAAGGCCGAAGCAAATCAGTGTCTCGATCGGGAGATAGTCGACCTGATTCCGCCCGATAGAAGGCCCCCGTGCCAGCACAGCACGCCACTGGCCGCGTGCGTCCTCAGTGGTCAAATCGAGGTAATCGTTCAGGCGAATCATCTTGGTGATCCCTGCCTACGCCTCGAGAAACTCGCGCAACCACGCTTCGCCGACGATGGGGATCCCGTAGTCGCGCGCCTTGCGGGCTTTGCCCGACAGCGAGTCCGGGTCGGCTGCGGCGAGCAGCGCAACACGCTTCGTGATCGCCGGCTTCGGCACGTAGCCGTTTGCCTCGAGCAGGGCGTGCCAGTGTTCGCGGGAGCGTTCCATCTCGCCGGTGAGCACGATGTGGGCGCCGGACTCGAGCCGTACGTGGGCGCTTGTGACCACGACGGCGGGAGCGACCGGCGCGGGCGGCTGCGTGAGTGCCGCGGCAACGGTCTCGACGGGGAGCGAGAGCACCTTCGCGACCTGTGCGAGGTCGGCGATCTCGTCGGTGGTGAGCACGCCGTCGGCCCATGCCACGCCGACCAGCGAGTCGAAGTAGTCGCGGTGGAGGCGCTCGGCCGTTGCGCGGCCGATGCCGAGGTCGTCGGCGGTGCGAACGAGTTCGCGGGTCTCGTGCTCTGAGAGGTGCCGGTCGAGCAGGCACCGGTCGAGCAGGGCGAGGTAGATCTGGTGCTCGTCGGGCCCGGCGAGTTCGGGCATCCGGTCGCGCAGCCGCGCAAGGAAGTCCTTGGGCTGCGGCTCCGCGAGTGCACCGCGTGGACGCCACACCGAGTCGATCGGCGCCCTGCTCGGGAACGGCGGCCAAACGGCGTCGAGCGCAGAGACAATCGCGCGGTCCCAAGTGTGGCGATCGCCCGAGTCGATGAAGATGCCCAGCAGTTCAGCGGTGGCGACCGCATCGACGAGCGCCCGGTGCGCGCCTTCGAGTCGGATGCCGCAGGCGTCGCAGCAGTCGGCGAGAGACCGCCCGGCTCCGGGAAGGAACTCACGCGCAAGCAGCATCGTGCAGAGGGCTTCGGCGCCCTCGACGCCGTCGTACCCCGCTCGCTCGAGCTCGGCGATCAGGAACCCGATATCGAAGCGGGCGTTGTGTGCCACGATCACTCGGCCGCGAAGCAGTTCGACGAGATGGCCCGCCACCTCGGCGAACGTCGGCGCATCGAGCACGTCGGTCGCGCGGATGCCGTGTACGTGCTGTGCGCCGAGATCGCGGCCGGGGTTGACGAGTGTCTCCCACCTTCCGGTGATTCGACCCTCGGGGTTGACGTGCACCACGCCGATCTCGACGATGCGGTCATGCTTTGCCGGGGAGAACCCCGTGGTCTCGAAGTCGATCACGGCGAACCCCGGCTCGGTCATGCTGCTCCCTCACGCTGTGCTGTTTCAGCTGAAAGCCGATTCTGGCAGCAGCAGCCGACGCTCCAGGGCAGCACCCCCAGCGTCGCGGGCGGAATACCCCCGATCTGGGGCCGTGCTGATCGAGGGCAGCCCCTCCGCTAGATTCGTCATGAATCCGCCTCGTTCAAAGGGAGCACCTGTGCCCGTCGGTATCCGTGACGTCCTCGACCACATTCGCGATTCGGCGATCGACAAGCGCGATCAGGGCACCCGGTTCGAGTGGCTGATGCGCTCGTACCTCACCACCGACCCGACGTACGCCGACACCTACTCCGACGTCTGGATGTGGAGCGACTACCCCGGCCGCAACGGTCGCAAAGACGAAGGCATCGACCTGGTCGCCCGCGACGCGCTCACCGGCGAACTCACCGCGATTCAGTGCAAGTTCTACGACGAGGGCACGTACCTCACGAAGCCGCATCTCGACGGCTTCGTGAGCGCGTCAGCGAAAACCGGCGAGTTCGCCAGCCGCATGTTCATCTCCACAACCGACAAGTGGAACCAGGCCGCCGAGGCCCACGCCGAAGACCTCGGCATTACCCGCATCCGCGTGCAAGACCTCGATCAGAGCCCGATCGACTGGGGTGCACACATCACCATCGAGATCCCCGAGACCGGGCTCTCGCTGAAGGCGAAGAAGCAACCGCGCCCGCACCAGCTCGAGGCGATCGCAGCGGTCGAACAGGGCTTCGCCACCCACGACCGCGGCAAGCTCATCATGGCGTGCGGCACCGGCAAGACCTTCACCAGCCTGAAACTCGCCGAGCGAATCGTGCCGAACGGCGGCACCGCGCTGTTCCTGGTGCCGTCGATCGCGCTGCTCTCGCAGTCGCTCAAGGAGTGGAAGGCCGAGAGCGAGGTGCCGATCCGCGCGTTCGCGGTCTGTTCGGATGTCTCGGTCGGCAAGCGCAAGGCAGGCGCGAAGGGCGCGAAGGGCGGCAACGCAGGCGCGAACCAGAGCGAAGACCTCACCGTCATCGACCTGGCATACCCCGCGACCACGAAGGCCGATCGGCTCGCCGCCCAGTTCGCGAAGATCCCGAAGCACGCCGACGGCATCGTCGTGGTCTTCGCCACGTACCAGTCCATCGGCGTCGCTGCCGACGCACAGGCGTTGGGAGTGCCCGAGTTCGACCTCATCGTCTGCGACGAGGCGCACCGCACCACGGGCGTCACGGTCGCCGGCGACGACGAGTCAGCGTTCGTCAAGGTGCACGATCAGCGCTATCTCGCGGGCCGCAAACGCCTCTATATGACGGCCACTCCGCGCATCTTCTCGGATGCCGCGGCAGCGAAGGCCGACGAAAAGAACGCCGTGCTCGCCGACATGAACGACGAGCCTCTTTACGGCCCCGAGTTCCACCGCCTCGGCTTCGGCGACGCGGTGTCGAAGGGGCTGCTCACCGACTACAAGGTGCTCGTGCTCGCGGTGAACGAAGCGCACGTGTCGGGCCGCTTCCAACGGCTGTTGTCCGACGAGCACAACGAACTACGCCTCGAGGATGCCGCGAAGATCGTCGGCTGTTGGAACGGCCTGTCGAAGCGCTCCTTGCTGCCCGAGGCGTTCGCGCACGACCCCGATCCCATGCGTCGCGCGGTCGCGTTCGCCGCGAACATCAAGGAATCGCAGAAGATCGCCGCGATGTTCGAGCGCGTCGTCGAGGCCGAGATCGAGGCGCTCGAAGACGAGCACGATGCGAGCGACGCTGCCGCCGCGGCATCCGCTCAGTACCTGCGCTGCGAAGTCGAGCATGTCGACGGCACCTTCAACATCCTGCGCCGCAACGAGAAGCTCGACTGGCTAAAGGCGGAGACCGAGCCGGGCACCGCGCGCATCCTCACCAATGCCCGCTGCCTCTCCGAGGGCGTCGACGTGCCCGCGCTCGACGCGGTGATGTTCCTGAACCCCCGTAACTCGCAGGTCGACGTGGTGCAGTCGGTCGGCCGGGTGATGCGCAAGCTCGAGGGCAAGAACTACGGCTACGTCATTCTGCCGATCGGTGTGCCCGCCGAGATGGATGCCGCGACCGCGCTCGACGACAACGAGAAGTACCGCGTGGTGTGGCAGGTGCTGCAGGCGCGGCGCGCCCACGACGAGCGCTTCGATGCCGAGGTGAACAAGCTCGACCTCACCCGCCGCGAGGAGTCGCGCGTGCAGGTCGGTGTGATCGGCAAGGGCGGCACCGGCGACGAGCGCGACCAGAACGGCGACAACACGGGCGACCCCGAGCTCGACATCGACTGGACGCTCACCCTCGAGCGCTACCACGACGCGATCCTCGCGAAGATCGTCGAGAAGGTCGGCACCCGCAAGTACTGGGAGACCTGGGCGAAAGATGTCGCCGGCATTGCGACCGCGCAGATCACCCGCATCCGCACGATGGTGTCGGGGTCGGATGCCGCGCTTCGCGCCCAGTTCCTCGTGTTCGTGAAGGGCCTGCAAGACAACCTCAACCCGGCGATCGGCGAGCGGGACGCGATCGAGATGCTCGCCCAGCACCTGATCACCCGACCGGTGTTCGAGGCCCTGTTCGACAGCTACCGCTTCACCGAGCACAACCCGGTGGCGCAGGTCATGCAGCAGATGCTTGACGCGCTGTCGGGCGCCGACCTCGAGCGTGAGGCCGAGCAGCTCGAGCGCTTCTACGAGTCGGTGCGGGTCCGGGCTAGCGGCATCGAGTCGGCCGAGGCGAAGCAGACGATCGTGAAGGAGCTGTACGAGAAGTTCTTCCGCACGGCGTTCGCGGGCACGAGCGACCGGCTCGGCATCGTGTACACCCCGAACGAGATCGTGGACTTCATCATCCGCTCCGTCGACACGTTGCTGCGGCAGGAGTTCGACTCGTCGCTGTCGAGCGAGGGCGTGCACGTGCTCGACCCGTTCACTGGCACCGGCACGTTCGTGGTGCGGCTGCTACAGTCCGCGCTCATCCGCCCCGAAGACCTCGCCCGCAAGTACGCGAGCGAGCTGCACGCGAACGAGATCGTGCTGCTCGCCTACTACGTCGCGGCGGTGAACATCGAGGAGACCTTCCACGCGCTGGTGGCGGATGCCGCGGGCGGGCCGTCACCCGAATACACCCCGTTCCCCGGCATCGTGCTCACCGATACCTTCCAGATGCGGGAGGATGACGACGAACTCGACGGCGCCGGTGTGTTCCCCGAGAACAACGAGCGGGTGGTCGCGCAGAAGGCCCGCGACATCCGCGTGATCATCGGCAACCCGCCGTACTCGGTGGGCCAGTCGAGCGGCAACGACGACAACCAGAACCTGAAGTACCCCACCCTCGACCGCCGCATCGAGCAGACGTACGCGGCGCGGTCGAGTGCGCAGAACAAGAACAGTCTGTACGACGCGTACATCCGCTCGATCCGGTGGGCGAGCGACCGCATCGGCGACGAGGGTGTGGTCGCGTTCGTCTCGAACGGCGGCTTCATCGACGGCAACACCGCCGACGGGCTGCGGATGTCGCTGGTCGAGGAGTTCTCGTCGCTGTACGTGTTCAACCTGCGGGGCAACCAGCGCACCGCGGGGGAGCAGTCGCGTCGCGAGGGCGGCAAGGTGTTCGGCAGCGGCAGCCGCAACACCGTGGCGATCTCGCTGCTCGTGAAGAACCCGCGCGCCGCCCGGCACGGGCAGCTGTTCTACCGCGACATCGGCGACTACCTCAGCCGAGAGCAGAAGCTCAACCTCCTCGCCGAAGCGGCCGAGGTCGGCGGCGTCGAGTGGACCGAGCTCACCCCGAACGCGCACGGCGACTGGATCAACCAGCGCTCCGACAACTTCGCCGAGTTCACGCTGCTCGCCTCGAAAGACAAGGCGCAGGCGCGCGAGCCGCGGTTCCTGACGACGTTCTCGGCCGGGCTGAAGACCAACCGCGACTACTGGGTCAACAACTTCTCGCGCGACGAACTCGACCGCAACGTGCGGCGCATGGTCGACTTCTATAACTCCGAGGTCGACCGGGCACAGCGTGAGGGCGACGCCTTCACGCGCGACAACGACCCGCGGCGAATCAGCTGGAATCGTGCGGACCAGACGCGCCTCGCACGTCGGAAGAAGCTCTCGTTCGATGCCGAGCGCCGTTTCGTCGGAACCTACCGGCCATTCACGCGCGAGCACGTGTACTTCGACGCGACATTGAACGACATGGTGTACCAGCTCGACCGGCTGTTCCCGACGGCGGAGACGGAGAACTGGGGGTTCTACCTTACGGCGCCCGGCGCGGGGCATCCGTTCTCGCTGCTCGTAGTCGGTGGCATCCCAGACCTTGCATTCTGGGGCTCCGGCAGCGGCCAGTTCTTCCCCCGGTACAGCTTCGAGCCCGTGGCATCCGATGACCTGCTTGCCACGCTCGACGACGACGGCAGCGGGTACCGGCGCCTCGACAACGTGACCGACGAGATCCTCGCCGACTACCGGGCGACCTTCGGCGGCGACGTCACGAAGGACGACATCTTCCACTACCTCTACGGCCTGCTGCATAGCCCCGAGTACCGCGACGCGTACGCGGCCGACCTGAAGAAGATGCTGCCACGCATCCCGAAGGTCGCCGCGTTCCGGGAGTTCACCACGGCGGGCGCCGAACTCGCGGCGCTGCACCGCGACTACGAGCAGGTGGAACCGTATCCGCTCGCGATCGACGCCGCGCCCGGGGCATCCGTTCGCGTCGAGAAGATGCGCTACGCGAAGACCGGCAAGCAGGTCGACAAGACCACCGTCGTGGTGAACCCGCAGGTGACCGTGCGCGGCATCCCCGCCGAGGCGCAGGAGTACCTGCTCGGCTCGCGCAGCGCGCTCGACTGGGTGCTCGAGCGCTACCAGGTGAAGACCGACAAGGCCTCGGGCATCGTGAACGACCCGAACGCGTGGGGCGACGAGCACGGCGAGCCGCGGTACATCCTCGACCTCATCGGCCGCGTCACCGCGGTGAGCGTGCGCACGGTTGAGATCGTGCGTGGGCTGCCCTCGCTCGAGCTCGTCGACAAGGAGGCCGCAGCGTGACCAATCGCCTGTTCTCGACGTATCGCGGTGGTGAGAACGCACCACGTCCGCCCGCCGACGCGAAGTCGAAGCTTCGATCGTCGATCGAGCGGTTACTCGTCCTCAGGGATATCCGCCGGGCAAGCAGCCCGAAGGCCTAGAGCTCGTCATGGACCAGATGGAGTCGATGGCACCGCGATACACGGATGAGTGGCCTCTCTGACACCCGTTGTCGCTACGGTGTCGCTGGAGGGAAGGAACGAGATGACCGTTTGGGTGATACGCGCAGGTCGACATGGTGAGCGCGAGCAATGGTGCCTTGAGAACGGCGCTGCCGGTGGTGGGTGGGACGACGTGGGTGATCTTTCGAGTGCTACCACTCGAGAAGGCGTCCGCACAATGCTCCAAGGCGCGATGCCGAATGCGAGTACCGGGTTGGTTGCCAACCACACGGGCCAACTCTGGGCACTTCGAAATGTCCGGCCGGGTGACATCATCATCCTTCCGCTCAAGTCAAAGAAGGCGATCGCGATCGGCGTCTGCACTAAGGGCTATGAGTATCAGGCAGACGCACCGCTCAAGCACACCGTCTCAGTAGATTGGCGGCGGGATGACGTCCCTCGGTCCGCCATCAAGGACGACCTGTTGTTCACGCTCGGGGCGATCATGACCATCTTCCGAGCAAGCCGAAACAACGCGGCTGAACGGTTCAAGGTAGTCCTCGAGACGGGCGCAGATCCCGGCTCGGTCGGCCCTGCTGCCTTCGCTCGTTCGGTCGGCCCTGCCGATGAAGAACTTGAGTTCGTCGACCCCGTTGCGCCGCCAACACTTGAGACGATCAGAGATCGAATTCGCTCATTCGTGTCCGAGAACTACAAGGGCCACCGATTCACGCAGCTCGTGGCAGAGGTCCTCGCCGCCCACGGGTTCAATTGCGAAGTGTCACCACCCGGGCCCGATCATGGGGTGGACATCCTCGCAGGATCGGGACCACTGGGTCTCGAGAGTCCAAAGCTGATCGTCGAGGTCAAGTCGGAGGCGGGACAGATCGTGGCTCCGGTTGTGCGGGGGCTGCATGGCGCGATTGCTTCTCACGGCTCAGACCAAGGTCTCCTCGTAGCTTGGGGTGGTATTACCAAGGACGCTCGGCGCGAGATGCGCACAGATCGCTTCAAGATCCGGGTCTGGGACGCCGATGAGTTTCTTGATCAATTCTTGTCCGTCTACGAGCAGCTCTCTGAAGACACCCGTCGGGCGATTCCGCTGCAGAAAGCATGGGTTCTCAACGAGGAGCCGGGGTGAACGGGGCCATGAATGACAGCAGTGAACCGTGCGACGCCGGACTGACCCCCGCCGACCTCTCGCGCGAGCTCGATGTGCCGCAGAAGCGGATCCGCGACTACCTGCGGGCGACCTATGGGCTGCTTGACGGCGAGACCACCCGATGGCGACTGACCGAAGATCAAGCCGCCGGCGTTCGAGATCGGTTCGGCGCTGGTGCCGAGTCCAGCGAGGAGCAACCGCTGCACGGGGCATCTGTGCCCGATCTGCTCGGCCAGTATGCCGAAATCCTCGCGGAGCTTCGCGCACGGGGGATCGTGCGAACGTCGAACGCCCCGCTCGGCGACTATGCGGAGTACCTTACCCAGCAGGTCTACGGTGGCGAGCTCGCCGCGAACTCGGTGCGCTCGTACGACCTCATCGACGCTGAGGGCCGCCGGGTGCAGGTAAAGGCGCGCACCTTGGCGCCGACGACCAGTCCGAGTTCGGTGTTCTCGGTTTTCCGATCGTTCGACTTCGACGTTGCGGTGCTGCTCGTCTTCAGCCAGAAGACGTACGAGTTGCACTGGGCGGTCGAGATGGAGCCTGCCACGATCGAGCAGGCCGCACGATGGTCATCGCATGTGAACGGCCGCCTGCTCCGAGTGGCGCTTGCCAGACGGCACGGCATCGACGTGACCGTACGGTTCGACCGGATGCTCGGGGTCGAGGAGGCAGGCTGAGTCCGCCTCCGGTTCGTTGAGGCAGGAAGGCAACCACCTAAGGATCCCGCGACAGCGTGCAGCTCACCCTGTAGGTGCCGTTCGAGATCGTGTCGAACACGGTGACCGCGGTCGTGCGCTTGCGCTCGGGCGGCTCGTTCGGGCTGAGGCCGGCGATCGGGTACGAGGTCACGCCGTGCGCGGCGCCGAGGTCGACGGGGTCTTCGATGACGAAGTCGAGGGTCTGTGTGAAGGCGACAGACCTGGTCGTCCACCCGCGCCGCACCGCCTCGAATGACGGGGCGCGCGCCCTCGAACGCCCTCATCGTGACCGAGTCGCGGCGCCGCCGCTCACGCTGAAGCACCGCATGTGCGCGCTCGACGCTCGGCACGCCGCGTTCGGCGATCGCCGCCGGCAAAGCAGGTGTACCACCGGCCTCGCCGGTGGTACACTTGCCGCATGCCCACACTGCGACCGCGGTTTCAGGTGACTGAGACGTCTGAGGTCGAACGCGCGCTGAAGATCGCCGAGGCGACCTGGCCAGATGCGACTCGCGCCGAGCGGGTCGTGCGACTGCTGCGCGCCGGAGCCGACGCACTCGAGCGCAGTGCCATTGAAGAGCGGGCGCGCCGCATGGCGGCCATCGAGGCGACGGCCGGCATGCTCGAAGAGGCCTACGAGCCCGGCTATCTCGAGCGCCTGCGAGAGGATTGGCGCGAGTGATCGTGCTCGACGCGAGTGTCGTGATTGCACACCTGGCCGGGGCCGACGCTCATCACGAGCGTGCGACGGCCTTCTTCCGTGAGCATTCCGACGTCGAATTCATCGTGCACGCGCTGACACTCACCGAGATCCTCGTCGGGCCGATGCGCATGGGGCGCGGCGACGACGCGATGCGCGCGCTCGCATCGCTCGGCATCGGCGAGTCGGCGCCACCTTCCGGTAGCGCCCCGCGGCTCGCACAGTTGAGGGTCGCCTCGGGGCTGAAACTCCCCGACTGCTGCGTGCTCGACGCGGCGCGCGAGTCGGGGCATCCGCTCGCGACGTTCGATACGCGGCTCGCCGATGCTGCCGCCGCGCTGGGAGTCCCGGTCGTCACTCTTGGCTGAGGCCGCCGTTCTCGCGCGGTGAGCACGGCGCGGCGCGGATGCCGCGGGCGGCGAACGCGCACATGCCCGCTCTGTGGCGCAGGATCCCGTGAAGCGATCGGGAACAACGAACGCCCGCGCACGGTTCGCTTCACCATGACGACCATTGGAATCATCGGAGCAGGAAACATCGGCAGCCAGGTCGCGCGCGCGGCGATCGGGGCGGGATACGAGGTGGTCATCGCCAACTCGCGTGGGCCCGAGACGCTCGCAGACCTCGTTGCGGAGCTCGGTCCGAAGGCGCGCGCCGCAACGGCGACGGATGCCGCGACCGCGGCGGATGTCGCCGTCGTGACGGTGCCCTTCAAGGCCTATGCATCGATTCCCGTCGAACCGCTCGCCGGCAAGATCGTGATCGACACGAACAACTACTACTGGGAGCGCGACGGCCACGTGCCCGCCCTCGACGAGGGCCGCGACACCGTCTCGGGGATGCTGCAGAAGCACCTGCCCACGAGCCGGGTGGCCAAGGGCTTCAACCAGATCAGGTCGGCCGAGATCACGACCGACGGCGCACCCGCAGGGTCGCCCGAGCGACGTGCGCTGGCGACGGCGAGCGACTTCGACGATGCCGCAAAGTTCGTCGCCGACCTCTATGAGCAGATCGGGTTCGACACGGTCAACGCCGGCCCGCTCTCCGAGAGCTGGCGCATCGAGCGCGACCAGCCGGCGTATGTCGTGCCGCAGACCCGCGACGAGCTCGTCGCGAACCTCGCGAGAGCCGAGCGGCAGGTCGCGGCCGCGTAGGCATCGCCGGTTCATTGCGGTGGGCGGTCGCGGCATCCGCTGTGTTCGCGGCATCCGCGGCCGTCACCGAGCCGTCAGGTTGTTGCGTTTCGCTGTCGCGCCGGTCATCAATAGCACACCGTGCTACGTGGTGCTACCATGAGCACATGTCTGGTGAGATCAGCCAGCGCGACCTGCGCATGCGCTCGCGCGAGATCATGGACGCCGTCGAGCGGGGCGAGTCGTTCACGGTGACACGCGACGGGCACGAGATCGGCGAACTCGTTCCACTGCGTCGGCGACGCCGGTTCGTCAGCCGATCGGAGTTCGCGGCCATGTCGCGCACCGCGCCGGCCGTCGACCTCGAGACCTTCCGGGCCGACCAGGATGCCGCGATCGACACGGCGTTCGACGACCCCTATGCCCGCTGAACACCGACGAGGGCTGCTCGACACGAACATCGTGATCCTGCGTCGATGGATCGACCCGGATGATCTTCCTCTCGAAATGGCCATTTGCGCGGTGACGTTGGCCGAACTCTCGGCAGGCGTGCATCTCGTACAGGGTGCCGACAGCGCGGCGGAACGCGCACGACGCATCGACGCGCTGCAACGCGTGGAGCACGAGTTCGATCCGATCCCGTTCGATACGGATGCCGCCCGGGCTTTCGGTCGCATCTCCGCGGCGGTGCAGGCAATCGGGCGCACACCGAGGCGTCGGATCGCCGACCTCATGATCGCTGCGATTGCTGCGTCGCAATCGCTCCCGCTCTACACGACGAACCCGCGCGACTTCGTCGGAATCGATGAACTCGTCGACGTCGTGCCGGTGCCTCGGCCCGAGATCCGGTCGTAGTCGAGGCCGCGGCATCCGTCTATTTCAAGAGGGTCACCGGATGCCGCGGGCGTGCCTGACTTGTCCTCCACAGGCCAGCGCGTGCGAGAGTTATTCACAGGCTGACCGGCCGTTTCTGTGCCCGAACGAATGTCGGTGGGTCCCGCAAGAATGGACCCATGACCGAAACCCGCGACCGGCTCGTCGAGCTTCGCTCGGCGCTGGCCGACGCGTTCGGGTTCGGTGATCCGGCCGCCTGGCATGATGACGAGCTGCTCGCCACCACGGCCGCGATCGAAGCGGTGGGCCGGGTCGTCGACGCGCACCGGGCCGCGGTCGCGGGCGAGATCGCCGAGCGGTCGCGCGTCGAGCTCGGCGATCAGCGGCTCTCGACCCGCAAGGGCTGCAGGTCTGCGGGCGAGTTGGTCGAGCGCGTCACCGAGGCATCCGGGTTCGAAGCTCGGCGACGCATCATGCTCGGCACCGCGACCCGCGCCCGCGCGAGCCTGACCGGCGACGCCTTCGATGCGCCCTTCCCGATGGTTGCGTCGGCACTGGCCGAAGGCGAGCTGGGGGCGGATGCCGCGGGCACGATCGTCCGCGAACTCGATCGCACGCGCGTGGTCGCCGACCCGGCCGCGCTCGCCGCGGCCGAGCAGGCGCTCGTGGCCGAAGCCACCGGGCGCAGCGATGGCAGCACGGTGCGATGCACGGCCGACGAACTCCGCGTGCAGGCCCAGGCGTGGGCGGTCTTCCTCGACCAAGACGGCACAGAACCCGACGACGAACGCGCCATGCGCCGCAGAGGACTCTGACTCGGGCGGGCCCGCGACGGGCTCATCCCGATCACCGGCGACCTGATGCCCGAGGTCGCCGGCAAGCTGAAGCGGCTCTTCGACGCCCACCTGGCGCCGCGCTCGGGCGGCGGGTTCCTCACCGATGCCGAGCGCGCCGACCTGGCCCGGCAGGCCGAGACCCGCACCGCCGACCAGCAGCGCCATGACGTGCTCGCGGCGATCATCGACACCGCTGCGCGCTCGGGCGAGCACCCGACCATCGGGGGCGCCGCACCGACCGTGCTCGTGAGCGTGCGGGAGTCCGACCTCGCCGCAGGGCGGGGCGCTGCGCACGCCGACGGCATCGACGTTCCCGTTTCGCTTCGCGTCGCCCGGCACATGATCTGCACGGGCGGCACCCAGACCGTGATCTTCGACGACCGAGGCCGCATCATCGGCCTCGGCTCACCCGAACGCTGCTTCACCGCGCACCAACGCCGCGCGATCACCCTCCGCGACGGCGGCTGCCTCATCCCCGGCTGCTCGGTGCCGGCGTCGTGGTGCGAGATCCACCACGTCATCCCCGACGCCGACGGCGGACCCACCCACCCCGACAACGGCGTCTTGCTCTGCTGGTTCCACCATCGCACCATCGACACCTCCGGCTGGGGCATCCGGATGTTTCACGGCGTGCCGCACATCCGACCACCGGTCTGGCTCGACCCCGGCCGAACCTGGCGGCCGGCAACCAAATCGCCCACCCGACTCGCCGACCAGCACGACGGTCGAGAACGAACACCGACGCCCGCGCGGGCGCCTGCGCGCACGAAGGAGCCGAACCTGCACGACGCGCAGTCGGAGCAGCCGAGCACTATGTGCAATCAGGGCAGCCGGAGCAGCCCGACACCGCTGCCTGAATCCGGGCGGCAGCATGGTCGACTCGCCGGTACCGCCGCTCCTCGAACCCGATCGGCGTCGGAGGCGGAGGTCCTCCTCCACACCCGACGACGGCCCGCGACGTTTCCACAGTACGCCCGTTGCGTCACCTGGCCGGGTTCATATCCGCGACGATGCATCCATGTCGATCACCTTCCTCGAACCGCGGTGGTACCGTCTGAGCATGCGTGGCAACTTCACGGTGACGGTGGGAAACAAGGGGCGAGTCGTCCTGCCGACGGCCATCCGCGCACGTCGTAACTGGGTCGAAGGCACTACCCTCATCGCGATCGAATCGCCGACCGGTGTGGTGCTCACCTCACGCGAAGACGCCGAGCGCATCATCCGCGCCCAGCTCGAGGGGGCAGACCTGGTCAGAGAACTCCTCGACGAGCGCCGCGCCCCCGCACGCGGCGACCTCGCCTCGTGACGGTGTTCGATGCGTCGGCGCTACTGGCGTACCTCGGGGCCTGCTCCTCAGTTACCCGCTGGTCATCGAGGCGGTCACGATCGACGACGCCGAGCTGGCAGCCGAGATCGGGGATGCCGCGCCCGACCTCTCGCTCGCTGATCGGCTGCGTCTCGCGCTGGCCGAACGGTTGTCGACGTTCGCGCTCACGGCCGACGCCGCGTGGGCGAAGCATCCGAGAACCGAGCTGATTCGCTGAAGCGTCGCCGGTGACCATGCGAGCACGGCGGCACCACGCATCGCGGATGCCGGCGGCAAGGACTCGATCCCTCTCATTGGTCGACAAGCAAGTACTCTTGCATACCGTGCCTTGCAACGATTGCAGACGGCATTCTGCAACTGTTTGAGCCAGGGATTCGCAACGCTCTCACGACGGATCCTGCAGTGCAAGTGCCGTCACGATTCGTGGCGCGTGCGCACTGTGGTGCGCCGCCCGGGTCACCCAACCCCGAGCATCGCGCGCGCGAACGCGCGGCCCTCGTCGGTCGGCCGGCCGTCGTTCCGGCGCTTGCGGCGCAGCACGCCGAGCTGGTCGAGCACGTGCCGCGCATCCCACGTGAGGTCGTGCGCGTCGGATGGCGCGAGGATGCTGCCGTCGCCGGTCGACCAGCCGAGCGCGTCGAGGCCCCACGCGATCGCCACGTCGTAGCCGCGCGACTCCGTGTGCCCTCCGCAGGCGATCTCGATCGCGAGCAGCAGCACGGCATCGCGCGACCCCTGGTGGCGCGGGCGGGTCACGAGCATCGAGGCGAGATGCCGCCAGAGCGCCACCGGATCATCGCGCAGCCGCCTGCCGACGGCGGTCGCGACGAGCCGTCCCTTCAGCACCCGCACGAGCCCGAGGCGCGTGGCCTGCTCGCGCAGCACCAGCATCGGGGCAGTCCTGTCTTCACGATTCGACGCGCCGATCCAGTCGTCGGCCCACCCCAGTTCGACCATCCCCTCGCGCACGACCGCCGGCGGCATCCACCCCGCCTTCGTGAGCGTCAGCCCATCACCGACCCGGCCGAGCAGCCATGAGTACGGGCGCGTCATCCGGCCCGCGGCATCCGCTTCGATCGCGACCGGCGCGAGCGCACCGGTGCGACGCAACCGCAGCCGCAGTTCGCGCCGCAGCGGCTCGGGCAGGCGCTCGAGCACGCCGACGATGGCCGCGTCGGGCGCGACGGATGCCTCGTCGGCGACGACGAGCCCCGACACGTCGCTGCCGAGCTCGAACCGCAGGGCGAGCTCGAGGTCGACGCCCGCGGCGTCGAACTCGTCGGCGTCGACATCGGACTCGGGCCAGGCGATCCACCGCGCCCAGCCGGCCGCATCGGCGTGCTCGGGCGACGTCGGGTCGGCCAGCCGATCGAGCAGCTGGAGGTAGCCGCCCACCCCGCCCGAGTCCTCGAGCGGGCCGCGGCGCTCGCCGCGCACCAGCTCAGCGCGGCGCGCCCACGGCGGCTGCGTCGCATGCGGGTCATCCGCTCGCTCTCGCTCGATGAGCTCGATCGTGTGGTGCCAGCTGTCGCCGAAGTCGTACCAGTAGTACAGCGGGCCGTCGAGGGAATCGAACACGGATGCCACACGTGCGTGCTGCTCGTCGATGAGTGCGTGCTCGACCGCACCGGGGAACGGGTCGTCCGCCTGCTCGGCGAGCTCTTCGGCGGGCATCCAGCGGCGCGATCTGCGCCCGATCCGGGGCAGGTCGCGCCCGCGGGCGTACGGGTCGAGTTCGCCGAACTCGTGCAGATGCGAGTCGCGCCAGCCGAACGCGATCTGGATCACGTCGTGCAGTTCATCGAGGCGCAGGTCGCCGTCGATGTCGACGGTGCGCCAGATCTCGGGGTCGCTGCCGATGAGGCTGATTCGCAGGCGGAAGCGTTCGTCAGGCATGGTCACCGATCGATTCTCGCCTGTTCGCGTGCGGATCGCAGAACGCGATCGTGCCTGCACGTTCAGGCGGGCGGCACCGCGCCGTCGAGCACCCGCTCCAGCCACTGTGCCGCCCTGCGGTCGTACTCCCGAGCCGCGGAGGTCTGGGGCGCCGCCGCATCGCCGGGCCATTCCGCGAGCGCGTGCGCCACTCCGTCGACGTACTCCACCTCGCCGACGCCGAGTTGTTCGAACGCCCGCACCGCCTCGATGATCGGCGGCTCGTCGTCGGCGCCCTCGATGACCAGCAGCCGAGCGCCGCTCGCCGCGAGCTCGGGCGCGCGGGCCACGAAATCCATCCTCGCGGCGACGGCGTCGGCGGCCGCCGACCAGCGATACGGCGCGGGCAGGAACGCCGCCATCGCGTCGATCATGGGGCGCAGTCGCAGCATCGGGTTCATGAGCACGGCGGCGGCGATCCGAGACGAGGCACCGTGGGTGGCCACGACGTCGGCGGCGACGGATGCCCCGGCCGACCCTCCGAGCACCGCCAGCGCCGAGGCATCCGACGCGCCCCGCAGGCCGCGCAGTTCGGTGAGTGCCGCCGGGAACTCGGTGAGCGCCTGCTCGTGCATCGGCCCGTAGAACTCGGTGACCATGTCGATGCCGCTCGCGAGCAGCTCCTCGAAGCCGGAGTGAACGGTGCGGGCGCCGGTGAGAGGCAGGCCGAGGTAGATGACATGGGCGTCGAGTCCGGCGAGCGGGAGCGCCGCGGCCATCGCGGCCGGTGAGCTCGGCGGGTCGAGCAGGTGCCAGCCGACGACGGTGGGTGCCTCGGGGCGGGCGGCCGCGCGGGCGATATAGGGGACTCCGGTGGTGGTGGTGCCGTCGATCCAGGTCATGCGAGCGAGGGTAGCGTTGGCGGCGTGCAGCGGCCAGCGCGCAGGGCGCATCCCCCGAGGGCACCCCTGCACGCGACGATTCAACGCCTGTCGGTGGCTCGACCTACCATGGTGCGGACCGACAACGACAAAGGATGACGGGCTCACGACATGGGAGGAGCGCGATGAGTGTCACCACCACGAGCTTCGCCCTCTCGCGCCTGCTCGACGACGATGCGAGTTGGCGGCTGCTGCGCGCCGACAACGCGCCGGTGATCGCGTCGCTGCTTTCGGCGCACCTCGGCGGCGAGCAGACCCGCATGCCCGCCGACGAGCTCTTCGAGGTGCTCGACCACGACCTCGACCGCCTGCGTGAGGCCGGCTTCGACTTGCCGCGCACTGCGCAAGGCTACTGCGCGGAATGGCGCGAGGCCGGCTATCTCGTGCGCCGCGCCGCCGAAGGCGCCCGCGGTGAGACCTATGAGCTGTCGCAGGGTGCGCTGCGAGGCATCCGGTATCTCGACCAGCTCGCCGAGCCGAGGCAGACGGCGACCGAATCGCGGCTGTCGTCGATCGCGTCGCAGCTCGCCCGGCTCGCGGTCGACACCGACCCCGACACGACGCGGCGGCTCGCGCAGCTGCACGCCGAGCGAGAGCACATCGAGCAGCAGATCGAGCGGGTGGCGGCCGGCGAGATCGACACCCTCGATCCGGCCCGCGCGCTCGAGCGGGTGCGCGACATCCTCGCGCAGGCCGAAGAGATCCCCGCCGACTTCGCGCGGGTGCGGGCCGAGTTCGAGGCGCTCAACCGTTCGCTGCGCACCGGCATTCTCGAGTCGGATGCCTCGCACCGATCGGTGCTCGATGAGATCTTCCGCGGGGTCGACCTCATCGCCGAGTCCGACGAGGGTCGCAGCTTCGCCGGGTTCTCGGCGCTCGTACTCGACGCCGAGGTCGGTGCGGCGTTCGACGACCACGTCTCGCAGGTGCTCGAGCGCGAGTTCGCCGACACGCTGGGCGCCGCGCAGCGCCGGTTCCTGCGCCGCTACGTGACGACCCTCAAAGACCGCAGCGCCGAGATCCACGAGGTCATCACGTCGTTCGCCCGCGGCCTGCGTCGCTACGTGCAGTCGCACGACTTCGAGCGCGATCGGGTGCTGAAGACGGCGATCCGCGAGGCCCTCGCCGCCGGCATCCCGGCCTCGACCGAAGTGAAGCCGTACCGGCAGACCGAGCTCTCGCTCGCGCTCTCGAGCGTGCCGATGGTCTCGGTCGGGCAGGTGCGGCTGCACGACCCCGCCGAGCTCGACGCCACCGCGCCGATCGTCGAGCACGAGACCGCAGTGGCGAACCTCGAGGCGCTGCGCGCGCTTGCCCGCGAGACCGAGATCGACTTCGACGAGTTGCGCGGCCAGATCAACGACGTGCTCGAAGCCGCCGGCGAGTGCACGGTGGGCGAGGTGCTCGCGACGCACCCGGCGACGCAGGGCGTGGCCAGCGTCGTCGGCCTCATCGCGCTCGCCGCGGTGCAGGGGGTCGTCGGCGGCGACGTCGAGCGCGTCCGCTGGTACGGCGTCGACGGGGTCGCGCGCGGCGCGAGCGTGCCCATGCACCGATTCACCGGGAGGGTGTTGTGAACGAGTCCGAGTCGACCGGCGTCGAGGCGGGGACGGGGGCCGTGCCCGAGGCATCCGTGCCCGAGGCATCCGTGCCCGAGGCATCCGTGCCCGAGGCATCCGTGTCCGAAGGCCTGTGGCGGGGCGACACCGGCACGCTGCACCTCGAATCGCGGCGTGCCCTGCTCGACCTCGTCAAGGGGCCGTACCTCTCGGGGCGGGCGAACCCTGGGCTGTGGGCGGCGCTGCTCGCCGACGAGGCCGCGATCCGCAGCCGGCTGAACGAGCTCTTCCTCGAGCTCGTGCTCGACCGGGTCGGCGAGGTCGCGTTCGTCCGCAACGTCGACGCGGGTGAGCTGTCCGTGCCGCGCACCGTGCGCACCGAGTCGCTCAGCTTCCTCGACACGGCGATGCTGCTCGTGCTGCGCCAGATCCTGCTGTCGCGCGAGGGCGAGGGTCGCGTCATCGTCGGGCGCGACGAGGTGTTCGAGCAGCTCGCCGCATACCGGCCGGCCGACCACGACGAGAAGCTCTTCGCCTCGCGCATGAACTCGTCGTGGATGAACATGAAGAACAAGCTCCGGGTAATCCACCAGGCCGGTGCCGCCGACGATGACGAGCGGGCCGAGATCTCCCCCGTGCTGCGGCTCATCGTCGACGCCGACCATGTGCGGCAGATCGAACGCGAGTACCGGCGCATCGCGGGCGAAGAGCGCATCTCGGGCGGCGAGGAGCGCGCGGGCGAAGAGCGCGAACAGAACGATCATGAGAAGGCGAGCGCATGACCCTGCTCGAGTTCCCGACCGAGACGCAGCCGGCGCCCGCCGAATCGGTCGCCGGCCAGTGGCGGCTCGCCCGCATCGAACTCGTCAACTGGGGCACGTTCGACGGACACCATCGCATCGACGTCGCGCGCAAGGGTCACCTGTTCACGGGCGCCTCGGGCTCGGGCAAGTCGTCGCTGCTCGACGCGATCGCGTGCGTGCTCACGCCCGACAAGTGGCTGCGCTTCAACGCCGCCGCCCAGGACGCGACGAGCCGGGGCGACGACCGCAGCCTCGTCAGCTACGTGCGCGGCGCCTGGAGCAACGAGGCCGACGAGACCTACGACCGCGCCGTCTCCGCCTACCTGCGACGCGGCGCCACCTGGAGCGGCGTGCTGCTGCGCTACGAGAACCTGCGCGACGCGCCCGTCACGCTCGTGCGGCTGTTCCACCTGCGCGGGGTGTCGGCCGACAAGTCCGATCTGCGCGACCTCTGCCTCATCGACCGCAGCGACCTCTCGCTCACCGAGCTGCGCGAGTTCGTCGCCGGCGGCGTCGAGGCCCGTCGGCTGAAGGCGGCCCGCCCCGAGGCATCCGTCACCTCGAACTTCACGCACGGCGCGTTCTATGCGAAGTTCCGGCGCATCTTCGGCATCGACCACCAGAACGCGCTGCACCTGCTGCACAAGACCCAGTCGGCGAAGAACCTGGGCAGTCTCGACCAGCTGTTCCGCACGTTCATGCTCGACGAGCCGAAGACGTTCGCGCGAGCGAAGAGCGCGGTCGAGCAGTTCGGCGAGCTCGATCGGGCGCACGCCCACATCGTCGAGCTGCGCAAGCAGGCCGACGAGTTGCGCGCGCTCGAGACGGTCATCGCCGAGTACGAGACCGCGACGGATGCCGCGACCGAGGCCGACCGGCTGACCACGCTGCTCGACCCGTTCCACGACCGGCTGACGCTGCGGCTGGCCGATGAGGAACGCGTGATGCTGCGCGCCGAGGAGGCCAGGCTGCGCGACCTCGTGGCGCGCTGCGAGGCCGCCGTCGAGCTCGCAGAAGAGCGACGCACCGATGCCGAGCGTCGGGCGCTCGAACTCGGCGGCGGTGACGCCGAGCGCGAGCACGAGTTGTTGCGGCTCGCGAGGCAGGCCGCCGACGAGACCGAGAAGCGCTGGCGGCGGCTCGCCGAGACGCTGCGTTCGGTCGAGATCGACCACGCGCCCGCCGACGCCGCCGAGTTCGCCGAGCTTCGTGAGACCGCCGCTCGTGAGCTCGCCGCCGAGGCGCCGCAGGCGCAGCACGACAACGACGACCACCGCGCGTACTTCACGGCTCAACGAGACCTCCGCAAGGTCGACGCCGAGCTCGATGCGCTCAAGCGCCGGCGAAGCAACCTGCCGGCCGAGCTGCTCGTCGCTCGTCAGCAGCTCGCCGACGAGCTCGGGCTCGCCGAGCAGGCGCTGCCGTTCGTCGGCGAACTCGTCGAGGTGCTGCCCGAGTTCGCCGAGTGGACCGGCGCGATCGAGCGCGTGCTGTACCCGATCGCGAGCGCAATGCTCGTGCGCGACGACGTGCTCGCCGAGGTGCGCCGACGCGTCGACCGTCGGCACCTCGGTGCCAGGCTCGTGTTCGAAGCCGTGCCGGCGGTGGCACCGCCGGTGCGCAAGGCCTCCGATGCGCGCTCGCTGCTGCATCGCATCCGCGTCGTCGACGGCCCGTTCGCCGAGTGGCTGCAGGCGCGGCTCGGGGCCGAGTTCGACCTCGTCTGCGTCGACAGCGTCGACGAACTCGACGCCGTCGATCGCGGCGTGACCCTGAGCGGGCAGATCAAGAAGTCGGCACGCCGTTACGAGAAGAACGACCGCTTCCGCATCGACGATCGGCGGCGCTGGATCCTCGGCGCCGACAACGAGGCCAAGATCGAGCTGCTGCTCGAACGCCGACGGGTGGTCGCACGCGAGCTCGAGGCATCCGACCACCGGCTGCAGGCCGCGGCGCGGCGCCGCGACGAGCTCACCAGCCGGCGAACCGTGTTCGCGTCGATCGCGCAACTCGAGTGGGCCGAGCTCGACCGGGCCGGCGCCGAGGCGAAGGTCGAGGCGCGGCGGCGCCGCCTCGAGGAGCTGACCGAGGGCAACGACGAGCTTCGCGACGCCGTCGACGCGCGCGAGGCGGCGATCGTCGCAGCTCGTGACGCGCAGAAGGCGCTGAGCAACGCCGAGGGTGATCTGCGCAATGCGACCGATCGGGCGGCCGCGCTCGATCGGCAGATTGCGGAGCTCGGCGATCGGGTCGCCGGCGTCTCGATCGACGAGGCCGATGTCACCGAACTCGAGCGTCGCTACCGCGAGAAGCAGCGCAGCCTCACCCGCGACACCCTCGAGAAGGCCAGGCGGCTCGCGGTCGAGACGTTGCACCGCGAGCTCGATGCGGCCCGCCGCCGTCAGGCCGCTGCGGAGGGGCGTTTCGTCGAGGGTGCGACCGTGTTCAAGACGAACTGGCGCACCGCCGCCACCGAGCTCACCGCCCAGATCGGCGACCGCGGCGGCTACCGCGAGCTGCTCGCGGGCATCGTGTCGCGCGGGCTCCCCGAGCACGAGGGCAACTTCATGAAGCTGTTGCGCGAACGCTCGCGCGACCAGATGGGCTTGCTCGCCTCCGACCTGCGCAACGCCCCGAAAGAGGTCGCCGACCGCATCGCGCCGGTCAACGCCTCGCTCGGCACCTCGCCGTTCGACCACGACCGGTTCCTGCGCATCGAGGTCAGGGTGCAGCGGTCGAGCGAGGTCACCGAGTTCCTCGCCGACCTGCAGACCATCACGCAGGGCAGCTGGGAGGACGAGAGCCTCGACTCGGCCGAACGCCGGTTCGGCGTGCTCAAGAAGGTGATGACGAAGCTCGGCTCGAGCGAGAACGCCGACCTCGCCTGGCGTCGCCGCTGCCTCGACACGCGCGAGCACGTGACCTTCCTCGCGAAGGAGATCGACCGGGGCGGCCGCGTCGTCAACCTGCACGAATCGAGCGCAGGGCTCTCGGGCGGCCAGCGCCAGAAGCTCGTCGTGTTCTGCCTCGCCGCGGCCCTGCGGTACCAGCTCACCGCCGATGAAGACCACCTGCCGTCGTACGCGACGATCATCCTCGACGAGGCGTTCGACAAGGCCGACAGCCGCTACACGCGAATGGCGATGGACGTCTTCGTCGAGTTCGGCTTCCAGATGCTGCTCGCCACCCCGCAGAAGCTGCTGCAGACGATCGAACCCTACGTCGGCGCCGTGACGACGATCGACAACCCGACGCGCAAGCTCTCGCAGATCGCGAACCTCGCCTTCGACCTGGAGGACTGATGGCCGCGTCGATGGTGACGGTCGCTGGTGCACGGGCGCGAGCGGCCCGCATCGTCGAACGCTCGCAGCGCGATTGGGCGGCCGCGCTCGCGCGCGGTGAGACCCCGGATGCCTCGCTCGAGATCGCGCTGCGGCCGCCATCCGAACGCGAGGCGCTGGCGGGGCTGCCGGGGGCTGTCGCGTGGGTGGAGGAGTGGCGTTCGGTCGAGGAGCGGCGTTCGGTTGAGCAGGGGCGTTCGGTCGAGAAGCGGCGTTCGGTCGAGAAGCGGCGTTCGGTCGAGAGTTCACCGAGCGGCGAGCAACACGACGGCGCGCCTCGCGTGGCCTGGGCCGAGCGGCGCTGGCCGAGCGTCGGCGCCCAATTCGTGCCGGAGCGTCTGGTGCTCACCGGTGCCGAGGCGATCGCCGACTTCGCCGGTGCTGCGGTCGGGCGCGACTGGCGCCGGTTGGCTGAGCGTTCGCGCGAGGTGCGCCGACGTTTCGATGGCGCGTCCGTGGCCGACGCGGTCCGGGCGGAGTGGCGCGCGCTCATCGACTACCGGGTCGATGAGTTCGCCACGCTGCTGCACGTCGTCGAATGGCTCGCAGCGAATCCCTCGTCCGGCCGTCGCGTGCGTGAACTGCCCATCCGCGGGATCGACACCAAGTGGCTCGAAGGGCGCCGTCGTGTCGTCGAGGCGTTCACGGCGGCCGTGACCGGCAGCGCCTCGCTCGGACTCTCCGAATCGCAGTCGACGATTCGCGTGCGGTTCCTCGATCCGGCATGCCGACCGGGCGGCCTCGAAGATCTTGCCGCACCGATCGCCCAGCTCGCCTCGCTGTCGATCTCGCCCGGCGTCGTCTTCGTATTCGAGAACCTCGAGACCGTGCTCGCGATGCCGCCGCTGCGCGGCGCGGTGGTCGTGCACGGATCGGGGTACGCGGTGGCGCGACTCGGCGATGTGCCGTGGATACGCGACGCACGTGTCATCTACTGGGGCGATCTCGACTCCGACGGGTTCCGGGCGTTGCACACTATCCGCGCGGTCGTACCTGATGTCACGAGCGCGCTCATGGACGACGCGACGCTCGACCGCTTCAGCGACCTGGTCGTCGTCGAGAAGCGGCCCGCGGCGGGCGCTATCGACCTGCTCACCGCGGATGAGGTACGGGTGCTCGAGCGGCTGGCCGCCGAGGGCGGGTTGCGGCTCGAACAGGAGCGCATCTCGTGGACGTACGCGCTCGAGGTGCTCGAGCTGGCTTCGACCGCTCCCTGAGCCTATCGAGCGGAGCCTGTCGACGCGCAGCGACCGTTGCAGCACCCGGCACTACCGGTGCAGATGCGCCGGCTCGCCTGTGGCGCAGCTGATGTCCTTCTCGGTCGCGTGCAGCAGTCGCTCGGCGAGGTTGCGCAGCGCGCGCGACACCGCGAGTCCGTCGCCGATGCCGGGCACGCTCGGATGGCGCGGGTTGCGCCGCGCCTGGGCGACGCCGGTCACATCCTGGCCCGTCACGACCGACACTGGGACGAGCGGCCGGTCGCGGCATCCGTTCGGTTGCGAGGGAGGGTGCGGTCGGGGCATCCGTTCGGTTGCGAGGGAGGGTGCGGTCGGGGCATCCGTTCGGTTGCGAGGGAGGGTGCGGTCGGGGCATCCGTTCGGTTGCGAGGGAGGGTGCGGTCGGGGCATCCGTTCGGTTGCGAGGTCGAGTGCGATCGCGGCATCCGTTCGGTTGCGAGGTCGAGCACGCCGACCGGCTGCGACGGATGGCAGCGCGATCGGTCGACTCGGCACCTGAGCGTCGGCACTGGACGTGGGAGTCGGACGGGCCGCGTACGCTGGGGATTCGGAACCACATCCCAGCGGCGGAGGGGACAGATGCCGACACAAGACCGGATCTTCGGGGTGAGCTTCGCGAGCATCTATCCGCTCTACGTGCAGAAGGTGGAGCGGAAGAACCGAAGCAAGGATGAGCTGGACCAGGTCATCAGCTGGCTCACCGGATACGACGACGATGGCCTGGATCGAGCAATCGGCGCAGGGGTCGATCTGCGCACCTTCTTCGCCGAGGCTCCGGAGATCAATCAGGGAGCATCACTCATCACCGGTGTGATCTGCGGAATCCGGGTGGAGGAGATCGGCGATCCGCTGATGCAGCAGATCCGATACATGGACAAGCTCGTCGACGAGTTGGCACGTGGCAAGAAGATGTCCGCGATCCTGCGCGGCTCATGATCGGGTGGGCCCGCACTCCGCATCGCTCTCCTCTGCGTTTCGGGCGCGCGATGCTCGGCGGGTGAGTCTTTCTCTCTCGCTCTCTTTCTCTCTTTCTCTCTCTCTCTCTCTCTCTCTTTCTCTTTTCGCTCCTTCCTCTCTCGAATATGAATGCGAAAGTGGATGCAACGGAAGTTCTCCACAATTCGAAACTGTGTCTTCCGTTCTCGCGGTCCAGCTGGGAGAATGAAGCATGTCCGAATCGCCGCAGGCCCTCCGCTCTCTGGGGGCGTTGCATGCGAATCTGGCGGATGCCTGGAGTGGGGCACTCCTCGCAGAGTCGAACGATGTCGGCGCCGATGTCCGGGTCATGAGCGATGCCGGCCTCGTTCGAGCCACCGAGGCGCTGGCGCAGCTGCAGCGGAGTGTCCAGGTGTTGCAGGCGCGCTGCGCGGCCGAGCTTGCGGGTCGTTCGCGCGCGGGTGACGAGTCCGATGTGGCCAAGAAGCATGGCTTCGCCACGGCCAAGCGGCTGATCGTGCAGGCGACCGGTGGCAGGTATGCCGATCGGCGCGTCTGGTGTCCATCGGCGAGGCGACCTCGCCGCGTCAGTCGTTCACCGGCGAGGTGCTGCCGGCTCGTCATCCTCATCTGGCAGCGGCGTTCGAGTCGGGCGCGGTGAGCATCGATGCTGCCGATCTGATCCGCCGCTTCCTCGACCGCATCGCGATTCGTGCCGATCGCGACGAGCTCGGCGACGCCGAGGTCCTGCTCGTCGAGCGCGCGCCGGTCGTCGGTGTCGATGGAACGCGGCGCCTGATCCGCCAGCTCGAGGCGCATCTCGACCCCGACGGCGTGAGGCCGCGCGAAGACGAGTTGCGTGGTGCGCGGTCGTTGAAGATCTGGCAAGACGCCGCCGGCATGGTGAACCTGCGCGGCGCGTTCGATCCGGTTAACGGCGCACCGATCAAGCTGGCCATCGAAACCCTCGTCGGTGCCGAGTTGCACGCCGCGCGCGATGCGCGTCGCGGGGTCGCTGCAGCTGACGCACCGCCGACGGCGGCGGGCGCTCCCGAGGTCGATCCGCTGATGCTCGATCCGCTGCTCGCCGAAGATCGGTCGATCGCCCAGATGAATGCCGATGCGCTCGCCGACATCGCGCGGCTGTCGTTGTCGAGCTCTGATGCGCCCGCGGCGCTGCGGTCGGTCATGGTCATCGCCCGTGTCGACGACGCTGCCCTCGTCTCCGGGCGGGGTCACGCGACGATCGACGGCATCGACCAGCCGATCTCTGTCGACACGGTACGTGAGATGGCCATGTCGGCGGGCATCGCTCCGTTGTACATGGCCGAGGGTTGCGAGCGGGTGCAGCTCGGGCGGTCGAGGCGGTTGTTCAGCTCGGCCCAGAAGGCGGTGCTCGTCGCTCGAGACGGCGGTTGCGCCTGGCCGGGCTGCCACCGGCCTCCATCGCACACGCAGGCGCACCACATCCGGTGGTGGAATCGAGACGACGGGTCGACCGACCTCGAGAACGGCATTATGCTCTGCGCTCATCATCATCATCGTGTGCATGCCGACGGGTGGGGCATCCTCATCCGGGCCGGCCGGAGTTGGTTCATACCCCCGCCGTACCTGGATCCCGAGCAGGTTCCACGTCCCGGAAACTCCTCCCCCGACCATCTGGCCGGCGAGCATCTGGCCTCGGGCCGTCGGGCCCGCCGTGCCGCAGGCCGGGGAGCCGCTCACGCGGGTGAGGTTGTCGCGCTCGCGCGGTGAACCCGCGCGGGAACGGCACGATGCCTCCGGCGACGACGCTTCCTGAGCTGCTGCGGCGACTGCGCTTCGCGAGCGGATGCGCTGACCGCGCGTGATGCGCGGATGCGCTGACCGCGCGTGATGCGCGGCTGCGGTGACCGCGCGTGATGAGCTGCAGCACCGCAAGCGACGACGCGACGTCGCAACGGCCCGTGAGTGCCACCCCGGCATAGAGTGGCGCCTATGGACGAGTCGGCCGCCCTCGAGGTGACCGCGGCGCGCGCCGTCGAGACAGCCGACCGGGATCGTGTGCTGTGGTCGGACGCCGACCGCGAGTGGGCCAGCCGAGCGGCCGCGGCCATCGTGGGGGAGCGGGCGAGCGCGAGGGAATTCCTCGGGCGGCGCGCACAGCTCGTACTCGAGCGCATCGGCACGCGGCAACCCGCCGTGACGCGCACCGTGCGCGGCATCCGGTGGCGGCCGTGGGTGGGCGTCGTGACCGTGCTCGGCGCGTTCGGGTTCGGCGTGGTCATCGACCGGATCGGCGGCGGGTCGAGCATCAATCTGCTCGCGCCGCCCGTGTTCGCGCTCGTCGCGTGGAACCTGGTCGTGTACGTCTGGCTGCTCGTGCGGCCGCTGGTGCTCGGCCGCGACGCGGCCGGTCCGGTGCGCGCCCTGCTCATCCGGGTCGCGTCGGTGCGTGCGCCGCTCCGCAGCGAGCAAGCGGATGCCGCGACCGCCGCCCGGCGCACCGTGCTCGCCGCACTTCCGCGCGAATGGGCGCGCGTCGCCGCGCCGCTCTACGGAGCGCGCGCCGCGCGAGTGCTGCACCTCGCCGCCGCGGCGACCGCGCTCGGCGTGATCGCCGGCCTCTACCTGCGCGGGCTCGCGTTCGAGTACCGCGCGTCGTGGGAGAGCACGTTCCTCGGCGCCGAGCAGGTGCACGACCTGCTCGCGGTGACGCTCGCGCCGGGCTCGTGGGTCACCGGCATCCTGGTGCCCGACGTGGCCGCGATCGAGGCGATCCGCGCGCCCGCGAGCGAGAACGCCGCCACCTGGATGCACCTCATGGCCGGCACGGTCGCCGTCGTCGTCATCGTGCCGCGGCTCGTGCTCGCCCTCATCGCCGGGCTGGTCGAGCAGCGCCGCGCGAAGCGCGTGCAGCTGCCGCTCGACGAACCGTACTACCGCCGCCTCGTCGCGGGATGGGTCGGCGAGCCGGCGAGGGTGCGCGTCATCCCGTACAGCTACACCCTCACGTCCGAGGCGCGGGCGGGGCTCGAGGCGATCCTCGCGCGGGCGTACGGCAACGCCGTCGCGACGATCGACGAGCCCGTCGGGTGGGGCGACGACGATTGGTTGAGCCCCGCGACGGATGCCGCGGGCGGCGCGTCCGAGGTCCGTCTTGCGTTGTTCAGTCTCACGGCCACCCCCGAGGATGACGCGCATGGGGCGTTTCTGACGGAGCTCGGAGCGGGCGCGAGCGGCGGCCGTGGCGCGGCGTCCGGCGCGGCGACAACAGTGCTCGTCGACGAATCCGCGTTCCTCTCGCGCTGGGGCGAGGATGCGCAGCGGCGTGACGAGCGACGCGCGGCGTGGCGCGAGCTGGTCGAAGCGCACGGCGGCGTGGCGGTGTTCGTCGACCTCGCCGAGCCCGACCTGGGGGCGGCCGAGGCGCAACTCGTGGACGCGGCATCCGCACACCGAAGCGACGAAGCGCCCGACGCGAGGCGGCGGAGATGAGCGAGCGCGCGGCATCCGACCGAGGCGAGCGGGGGTGGGGTCTCGATACGCCGGCTGCGTCTGTTACTCGACCGCCGGTGCCGGGCCTCGACGCCGGCGCCGTCTCGCTCTCGCTCATCTCGCACACCAACGCGGGCAAGACCACGCTCGCGCGCACGCTGCTCGGGCGCGACGTCGGCGAGGTGCGCGACGCGCCGCACGTCACCGCCGAGGCGACGCCGTTCCCGCTCGTGCAGACGCCCGACGGCGACCTGCTCACGCTGTGGGACACCCCGGGCTTCGGCGACAGCGTGCGGCTCGCGCGCCGGCTGCGGCAGGACGGCAACCCCATCGGCTGGTTCCTGTCGCAGGTGTGGGACCGCTACCAGGACCGCGCGCTGTGGCTCAGTCAGCTCGCGGTGCGCAACGTCGCCGAGCAGGCCGACGTGGTGCTCTACCTCGTGAACGCGTCCGAGGCCCCCGCCGACGCCGGCTACCTCGCCCCCGAGCTCGAGGTGCTCGAGTGGATCGGCAAGCCCGTGCTGGTGCTGCTCAACCAGACCGGCCCGCCGCGCGAGAGGGTCGCCGAGGAGGCCGACGCCGCACGGTGGCGCGCCGCGCTCGGCGACGCCGCCCACGTGCGCGACGTGCTCCCTCTCGACGCGTTCGCGCGCTGCTGGGTGCAGGAGCTCACGCTGTTCGCGGCGATCGAACCGCTGGTGCCGGATGCCTCGCGGCCGGCCTTCGCCCGGTTGTCGGCGGCGTGGCGCGACCTGCGCATGGACGAGTTCGACGCCGCGTCATCCGCCCTCGCAGGGCCGATCGCGCATGCCGCCGCCGATCGCGTCATCCTGCCGATGGAACCGCTCGCGCAGCGGCTCGGCGGCTCCCTCGGCCTGCCGAATCCGGCACGCACGCAGGCCCGAGCGGATGCCGCGAAGCAGATGTCCGCCCGCCTGCAGGCCGACCAGCAGAAGGGCATGGAGCGGCTCATCAGGGTCCACCGGCTCGAGGGACGCGCCGCCGACGAGGTGCTCGAGCGGGTGGCGGGCGACATCCACATCGACGCGCCGCTCGACGAGACCCGCACCGCCGCGGTGTCGGGTGTGGTCTCGGGCGCGCTCACCGGCCTCGGCGCCGACCTCGCCGCCGGCGGGCTCACGTTCGGCGCCGGCATGGTCGCCGGCGCCATCATCGGTGCACTCGGCGGCGCGGGCATCGCGCGCGGCGTCAACGTGGTGCGCGGCCGGAGCGAGTCGAGCCTGCGCTGGGAGGGGGCGTTCCTCGACGGGCTCGTGACCTCCGCGCTGCTGCGCTACCTCGCCGTCGCGCACTACGGCCGCGGTCGCGGCGCCTGGCGGCAGGGCGAGTACGCGCCGCACTGGCGTCCGCTGGTCGTCGACGCCGTGGTCGCCGAGCAGGATCGGCTCGCGGCGATCTGGGCGCGGCGCGGCGACGGCGAGGAGGCGCTGCGCAACGAGCTCGAGGCGGTGCTCGGGGACCTCGCGCTCGGGCTCCTCGACGCGCTGTATCCGGGGGCCCTCGGTTCTACCGATGCAGGTGCGCCGGCTCCCCGGTGGCGCCGCTGATGTCCTTCTCCGTCGTGTGCAGCAGCCGCTCGGCGAGGTTGCGCAATGCGCGCGACACGGCGAGCTCGTCGCCGATCTCGGGCACGCTCGGGTCGAGCGGGTTGCGCTGCGCCTGGCCGACGCCGGTCACATCCTGGCCCGCGGGCGTGCGCAGGCTGACGCTCGCCAGCGTGGTGCCGTCTTGTTCGTCGATGTCGACGGTGATGCTCCACTGCTTCGTCGCGGACATGGAACTCACCACCCCCTCCGGTCTGGTTTCCACGTTCAGCGTAGCGACCTGCCGCACGTGCGGCGAGGGCTCGGGATGCGATGCGAACCGGGAACGCTACTCCTCGACGCCCGGCTCGCCACCCTCGAGGCCACCGTCCGTGGAGTCGGTCATGGGTTCTGCGTTCCCGGGAGCACCGGGCTTGTCACGACCGGACTGAGCGGGCGCGTCGGATGCGTCGTCGGCCTGCTCCGCGGCATCCGTCCGCTCTGCGTCGTGGGGAACCGAAGCCACGTCGTCGGGCAGGTTCGAGTCGGTCATGGGTCGCTCCTTCCTGGGTGTCCTGCTCGGTTCGATCCCGGCAGGCTACGCACGATCGCCCAGGCTACGCACGATCGCCGCGTGCCGCACGGGGGTTGACTTGACGGGCGGATGCCGCGGCGCAACGATTGCGGCATCCGTTCCGGATCCTTCCGGCGAGCGAGGAGGCCGCGTGATGGCGCGCATCGACATCGACGGTGTCAACACCTGGACCGAGACGCGCGGAAGCGGCGAGCGAACCATCGTGCTCCTGCACGGCGGCCTCGGAAACAGCGACGACCTGCTCGACTCGATCGGCCCAGACCTCGAGGAGCGCTTCCGTGTCATCGCGTTCGATCGCCGCGGCCACGGCTACACCGCCGATACCGATGAGCCGTTCCACTACGACGACATGGCCACGCACGCCATCGCGGTGCTCGAGCGCCTCGGTGCGGCATCCGCGATTCATCTCGTGGGGTGGAGCGATGGCGGAATCGTGGCGATGCTCGTGGCGCTTCGTCGGCCCGACCTCGTCGACCGGCTGGTGCTCATCGGCGTCAACTTCCACTTCGACGGCATCCACGAGCTCGGCCCGGGCGACGGCGACATGCCCTCGCCGCTGCTCGAGGGCTACGCGAAGCGCTCACCCGACGGCGCCGACCACTTTCCCGTCGTGGCCGAGAAGTTCATGGCGATGGCGACCACGGAGCCGACGCTGACCACCGAGGATGTCGCTGCGCTGCGGCATCCGACGCTGGTGCTCGCCGGTGACGACGACCTCGTGCGCCTCGACCACACGGTCGCGCTGTATGAAGCGCTCCCGGCCGGTCGGCTCTGCGTGCTGCCCGGCGCGTCGCATCTTGTCGTGATCGAGCACCCTCGGCTCGTGGCCGGGATCATCGCGGACTTCCTCCAAGGTCCTGAGGCACCTGAGACGGTCCTCCCGATCCGGCGGGCCAGGTGAGTCACCCGTCGTGCACGTCGAGCTCGACCTCGATCGCGTCGCCGAGCCCGATGCCCTCGGCCTTCAGCACGGCGCGCTTGAGCGGCAGCGCGTAGGTGTCGGCCGAGGGGAAGATCGAGGTGTTCCACGTGGTGCCGCCGACGGTCGCGGTCACGCGCACCGAGTCGAAGCCACGCGGCATCCGCGGCTGGTCGGCGATGTCGGCGCTCGGCTCGGGCGGAACGTCGACGAAGAACCAGTTGCGCCGCGCCGACCACTCGTAGATCTCGGCGGTGAAGCGGATGCGCATGCCGCGATGGTACCCGGCGCCGGGTCGCTTGCCGTGGTCGACGGTCGCAGGCGCACCCAGGCAGCCGCTCACCGACCGGCCTTCACAGGCCGCCCTGTGGTGCGCGAGCGGCCGCCGCCGCGGCGCCCGATTCCGGGAAGCTCAGCGTCACCGTCCTCCACAGCGCGCTGCCCGACCTGCTCCGCCACGACCTCCTCCCACGTGCGCGTGCCCACGGCTCGCTCGGGCGAGAGGTTCGCGCCGCCGAGCATCGCCTTCGCGGCACGACCCGGCAGACCGATCCGGACGATCGGGCGGCGCTTGCCCACCGCACGGAGGTAGCCGCGCAGCAGTTCGGCGGCGTCGTACACACGGGGGCCCGCGACATCCGGAACCAGGCCTGCCGGCGCACCGAGCGCGAGCGGCACGAGGTGATCGGCGACATCGGCCGCGGCGACCGGTTGTGCGCGCAGGCCGCGCGGCAGCGGGATCACCGGCAGCTTCGCCATCACGCCCGCGACGAGCCACACGAGCTCGTCGAACTGGGTGGCGCGCAGCGTCGTGTGCGGAATGCCCGACTCGGCGACCACGAGCTCGGCGGCGCGCTTCTGCTCGAAGTAGCCGAACATGTTGCGGTCGGTCTTCGTGACCACCGGGATGCGGTCGGCGCCGACGACCGAGATGTACACGAGGTGCTTCACCTGCGCAGCGGATGCCGCGTGCACGAGGTTTCGCGCCTTCAGCTCGTCGCCCGTGCCGCTGCCCGCCAGGTGCACGACGGTGTCGACACCGGCGACCGCCGCACCGATACCGTCGCCCTGCTCGAGGTCGGCCGCGACGTACTCGACGCCGGGCCGGCGCGCCGCGGCATCCGGGATGCTGCGGCTGAGCACGCGCACCGGGACTCCGGCGGCGAGCAGCCGTTTGACGACGAGGCGTCCGAGCGTGCCGGTGCCGCCGGTCACGACGATCGGGGTGGGGGTCCGGCCGGGGGCCGGGGTGGTCTCGTTCATCTGTTCGCTCCTTCGGTGGACGATGCGACCCGCCGGACGACGGGCGCGAACCGTGTCGGTGGCGACCGGTTCACTGCATTGACACGCGGGCGCGAAGAAGTGTGACGGATCCATCCGGCGGCATCCGCCTGCTCAGCTCGCCGGCGGCTCCTGCAGTGCACGCACCTCGATGCGGCCCTGCAGCGCGGCCGACGCCCTGGTCGCCCATTCGACGGCCGCGGCCTCGTCGGCCGCCTCGATCACCCAGAAGCCGCCCACGTACGACGGCGCCTCGACGAACGGCTCGTCGAGCACGCGGGTCTCGCCAGACGAGGCGTCGACGGTCTTCGCGGTCGACGGCGGGTTCAGGCCTCCGGCGAACATGAACGCGCCCGACTCCTTGAGGGCGGTGTTGAACTCGTCGACCGCGGCCAGCACGGCCGCCAGCTCGGCGGGGTCGAACTCCTGCATCGACGCCATGGTCGGCTCGGTCGCGGAGTCGTGGGGCACGGTGAGGAAGTACTGGGTCATCGGTCGATCCTTTCGTCGTGGGCGCCGTGGGCGCCGTGGGCGCCCTGGTGTCGCCCTCATCAAGAACGTCGAACGAGAACGGCTCGAATCGACACGGGCTCGAAACGCCTCTGGAACAAGCTACGACGTCTCGATCATCACCGCGCGGAGGGGCCGCGTCGAGCCCCCGGTGTCGGTGCCATGTGGTTCACTGCTCTGACGCGAGGGTGCAGGAAGGGGACGCATGGGTGAGATCGAGGAGTTGGCAGAGCGATTCCAGGCGCAGCGGCCGCAGCTGCGGTCGGTCGCGTACCGCATGCTCGGCTCGCTCAGCGATGCGGATGACGCGGTGCAAGACGCCTGGCTGCGCGCGAGCGCGGCCGACTCGAGCGAGGTCGAGAACCTCGGCGGGTGGTTCACCACGATCGTCGCACGCGTGTGCCTCAACCTGCTGCGATCGCGCGCGACGCGCAGGGAGCAGGCGCTCGGCACGCACGTTCCCGACCCCGTACTGAGTCGAGCGGATGCCTCCGGCGCGAGCGCCGCGGCCGATCCCGAGCGGCAGGCCCTCATCGCCGACTCGGTCGGGCTCGCGATGCTGGTGGTGCTCGACACGCTCACGCCCGACGAGCGGCTCGCGTTCGTGCTGCACGACTCGTTCGCGGTGCCGTTCGACGACATCGCCGCGATCGTGCCGTGCTCGCCGGCGGCGGCGCGGCAGCTCGCCAGTCGTGCTCGCCGGCGGGTGGCGCAGGCGCCCGCCCCCGATCGCGACCCCGCACGGCAGCGGCGAGCGGTCGACGCGTTCTTCGCGGCATCCCGCGGCGGCGACTTCGACGCGCTCGTGGCCGTGCTGCACCCCGACGTGGTGCTCCGCGCCGACGGGGGCGCGGGGCGCCCGTCGCTCACGAAGCTGCTGCGCGGGGCGGCGACAGTTGCCGGGCAGGCGGTCACCTACGCGCAACTCGCGCCGTGGGTGCATCCGGTGCTCGTGAACGGCGCGGCCGGCGTGGTCGTCGCGCCGCACGGCGAGGCGGGCTCGGTGATGGCGTTCACCGTGGTCGACGGGTTGATCGCGGCGATCGACGTGCTCGCCGATCCCGTTCGGCTGCGGGAGCTCGACGTGGTGGGGATGCTGGGTCACTCGGGCGGCGCGTCGAGCAGCGCCGACATGCGGTAGGGGATGACCTCGCGCAGGAACAGGCTCGTCGAGGTGCGCACGATGCCGGGGCAGAGCCTGATCTCCTCGCTCACCCGGTAGAGGTCGTCGGGCGTTCGGGCGACGACGCGCAGCAGCAGGTCGTCGTCGCCGGCCGGGGCGAAGCACTCGAGCACCTCGGGGATGAGCTTGAGGGCTTCGATCGCGCCCTGGATCTGGTGCTGGTCGAGTTCGGCGCGCACCGACGCCGAGATGCCGCGGCCCAGGGCGTCGGGCCTGACCCGGCTGCTGTTCGCGCGGAGCAGCCCCGATGCGGCGAGCTTGTCGAGCCGGCTCTGCACGGTGGCGCGGGCGAGCCCGAGTCGCTGGGCGATGATCACCGTCGGCAGGCGCGGGTCGTCGTCGAGTTCGACGAGAATGCGCCGGTCGGTGTCGTCGAGTGTGGCCATTTTGAATCCTCGCCGTCGGAAGTACTTGGTTAAATGTTGCAATATGACTAGTCGATCTGCGTCATATTGCTCTGATTGCAGATCGTTGTTACAAATGACTGTACACAGGGCGAGGCGGTCACGAGCCGCATCCCCGAGGCGGATCCGGCGGCACCACCCCGTCGGCGGGTCTGGACATCGCCCCACCAGCGATCCTCGACGAGCTCACCGAGCCATGACTCGAGCGGATGCCGCGGCACGATGCCGCGGCATCCGCTCGTTGAGGGATGCGCTCGCGCTGCAGGCTATTCGCCGCGCCGTTTCGGTCCGACGCCCTCGGGGACGCTCTTGTGTACGTGCGGGATGTACACGAGCTTCTGTGTGCGACCGTCGAGCACGGTCGATTCGACAAGCTCGAGGTCGAACTCGGGCCCGTCGCGAAACAGGGCGGCGTAGCCCGCCCTTCCCGTGATGGCTGGGAAGACCATGATCTCGAGTCGGTCGACGAGACCGGCGGCGAGGAGGGCGCGATTCAGTGAAATACTGCCGTGCGAGCGCATGGGCACGTCGGTTTCGCGCTTCAGCCTCTCGACGGCCGTCACCGCATCCTCGTTGACGAGCGTCGAGTTCTGCCACCCGAGCGGCTCTTCGAGTGTGCTCGAGAACACGAGTTTCGGCAACGTGTTCAGGCTGTCATAGTAGGGCTCGTCGTACTCGACGACGAACTTCCTGAATTCCCTGAACGTCGTGGCGCCGAAGACCAGCACCTGATCCTGCGCGAAGGTATGCACCCGATCCTCGAGGAGCTCCGGGCCCTCCTTGCCCCAATAGCCGGGCCAGCCTGTGGCCGAGCCGTTTCCGTCCAGACTGCTGAAGAAGTCGATCGTGAAGGTAGCCATCAACCCACGGTATGGCGTCCATTGCTCCGCCGGAAGCTTCACAGAACAGGCTGCAGGTTCCAGACTCTTGGGAATGCCAGGATGTGATCATGTCAATCGCGCAGACGCCCGAACCGCCCTATACGGCCGTCATCTTCACGTCCCTTCGCACCGGTGGCGACAACGGCTACGGCGTGATGTCCCGGCGGATGGTCGACCTGGCCTCGCAGCAGCCGGGATTCCTCGGGGTCGAGTCTGCGCGCGAAGGCCTGGGGATCACGGTCTCGTATTGGGCAGACGACTCTTCGGCGGCAGCGTGGAAACAGGTGACCGAGCACGTGATCGCCCAGGCACGCGGTCGCGCGGCCTGGTACGAGGACTATCAGGTCCGGGTCGCCACCGTCAGCCGCTCGTACGGCCCCGACGGCCCGCGTTAGGGCTGTGGCCACCGTGCGGCATCCGCTCAATTGCCGCCCGACATGATCGTGTTCAGCGCGAGCACGATGATGAAGCCGTTGAAGAAGTAGCTGATCACGGAGTGCCAGGTCACGGTCCATCGGATGCGGGAGGACGTCTCCACGTCGTTCGGCGTGAAGCTGGTGCCGATCTGGTAGGCCACGTACACGAAGTCGAGCAGACCCGGGTTCGGCGTCTTCGGGAAGCGCAGCACGGGATCCTCGTTCGGGCCGCCGGTGCCTTCCGCGCTGCCATCCGCTGCGCCATCGGCCGCGCCATCCGGAACCGCAACGCGGACGTTCGCAGCACGTCCGCGTCTGCGCCCCACGTGGTACAACCGATAGTAGATCTGCGCGAAGCCCCAGTGCAGGAATCCCCACGCGAGGAGCATCGCCCACACACCGAGGAAGTCGATGAGGCTGCCGAGGTCGGGATCTTCGCGCAGCACAAGCAGCTCGCTCGCCGCCGAGACGCCGATCAGGCTCGAGACGATGGTGATGATCATCGAAGCCAGCCGGCTCGGCGGCCGCGTCGCGATCAGCGTGGGCGACGTATGCCAGGCAGTGCGCGCCAGACGCCCGAGAATGACGAGCCACGCGATCAAGTAGACCGTCGACAGCAGGCACCAGATCGCGAGTGCCGAGAGCTGAAGCACTGACTCCTCGTCCGCAACGACGAAGAGCAGACCGACCACCACGATCACCGTGAGCGACACCAGGTTCACGATGCGCCCGGTTCGGTGCGTGGCCGTCGCGACATGGGTGGCCGCGGCATCCGTCATACGCCCCTCCTGTCGAGCACCGGAATTCTCGCGACGCGGTGGTCCGCGCGTTCCCCTATGGTGCACCGTGCGTGGGCTGCGGCACCAGCATCGAGAGGATGTCGCGTGGTCGTCAGCCCGCGGTGCGAACGCGCCCGTACTCGTCGACGGTGATGATCGCCGTGAGCTTCTTGCGGTTCAATGCGCGATAGACGACGTAGATCAACCAGAGTCCGCCGGTGAGGATCACGAGGATGAGGTTCCAGAACCACCCGATCCGCTTGTTCTTCGACAGCACGGCCTGGCCGGCCGCGGCCGTCTCAACGGTCCAGCCGCGCTTGGCGTACTTCGCCACCTCGGCGTTGAGGATCTGCGAGCGGGTGGCCTCCGGCACGGGAGCAGCAGCTGAGTTCGCATCGGTCATGCACGAACGATAGCCCGTCCGGGTCGCGACCGCGGGGCCTTGTCGCGGCATCCGTTGCGTCGTAGTGTCGCGAGCGACCGCGCTGCCTCACCCCCAGAACGAGATCGGGAGCCCACATGCCCGCGACCGCCCTTCCTTCCATCGGAGACGAATCCGGCGCCCCGAAGACCTGCGACGCAAGCGGCATGGCCGAGATCCACCGGATGTTCCGTGCCGGGTTCAACGAGGGTCCGACGCTCGTGACCGGGGTCGCCGAGGGCGATGCCGCGCACGCCGACGTCGTCGGCGACCACCTCGACATGCTCTCGGTCGGCCTGCACGGACATCACGAGGGCGAGGACACGATGCTCTGGAGCCCGCTCGAGACCCGCGCGCCCTCGTGCGCCGTGCACGTCGAGCGCATGAGGGCGCAGCACGCCGAGATGCTCGTGCACCTGCACGAACTCGATGCAGCGCTGCCGGCGTGGCGCACGAGCGGTCGGTCGACGGATGCCGCGGGCGTGCTCGCCGCGCTCGAGGGCGTCAACGTCGCGCTCGCCGAGCACCTGCCCGACGAGGAACAGCACATCGTGCCGGTCATGGAGACGGTGATCACGCAGAAGGAGGTCGACGCCCTCTCGGAGCACGGACGCAGGGCGACGCCGAAGGGCAAGCTGTTCCAGCAACTCGGCGCGATCCTCGCGGCGCAGCCCGACGGCGGCGACGCCTGGCAGCGCCAGCACCTGCCGGCTCCGGTGCGCCTGATCTGGCGGGTCATCGGCAAGCCGAAGTACAAGGCGAACCGGGCGGCACTCACCGGGAATCCGAACGTGGAGAGCACACCACCCACCGTTGAGCAGGAGCAGGATGGTCACGAGGGGTGAGCAACGATGAACGATCGCGCGAACTGGCTCGTGTGGGCACAGTTCGTGCTGCTCGCGTTGCTGTTGATGCCCGGCGGGCCGCTCTGGAGCGCGACGTGGGTCACGGTGGTCGCGATACTGTTCGTGCTCGTCGGTGGAGCGTTCGCTGTCGCGGGAGCGGTCGTGCTCGGCCGCGACCTCGTGCCGTGGGTCGCACCGAAGGCGGGAGCGCCGCTCCGCACGAACGGCATCTACCGCTTCACCCGCAACCCGATCTACCTCGGCCTCGCCATCGCAACGGCGGGTTGGGTGCTGTGGCGGGCTCGCATCGAGCTCATCGTGATCTGGGGGCTGCTCACCGCGGTGCTCATCGTGAAGGCTTACGTCGAGCAGCACCGCCTGATCGACGCGTTCGGCGACGAGTACCGGGACTACGCCCGGCGCACGCCGCTGCTGCTGTTCGCCCGCGGCATCCGCTGACGACTCGAACGCGGCAGGTGGGCGTGCCGTTCCGCTGACACACGGATGCCGCGCCGCGGGCAACCCCGCGACGCGGCATCCGCTCAGCCGCTACCCGGCGAAGTGGGCGAGCATCCGGCCGACCACCTCCGCCCGCTGCTCGTCGGTCGCGAGCTGCTCGAGCCCGAAGCCGAACATCAGCGTGTCGGGCGTGGCGATGACGCCGTGGAACGGCCCCTCGACGGTGATGCGCTCCCAGTCGCCCGTGTTGCCGGGGCTCGTCGCCGGCGCGCCGAGCACCTGCCAGGCGCCGAGCCCGGTCTCGAAGCCCTCGGCCTGGGTCTCGGTTCCGGCGACCACCAACTTGGTGTCGTCGACCATCAGCCCGGTCTCGCCCGTGAACGGGTCCGTGACGTAGCTGAAGACGATCTCGACCTGCTCGCCGGCGTATCCGCTCAGGTCGAACGACACCGGGATCCAACCGTCGGACGATCCGGTGAACGAGTTCCATTCACCGGTCGTGCCGGTGGGCAGGCACGGCTGCCCACCGGGCTGCACCGTGAGGTAGTGCTCGAGCTGCGGGTGTTCGCCGACGTAGAAATCACCCTCGCACTCCGCCGGCACGTCCGACGTGGTGGCACCGCCCAGCTCGGGAAGCGTGGTCCAGTCTTCGGTGCCGACCGGGCGCGCCTCGACGATGACGTGGTCGTAGCCGACCTCGGTGCTCACCGAGAACTGGGCATCGAACGTCGCTGTTTCGCCCGCGCCGAGCTCGGGAACGGTGAATGTGCGGCCGAGCCGCTGGTATCCGTCGTCGATGTGCGCGGCGAACGCCGCCCAGTCGCCTTCTATCGGGATGAAGGGCCCCGACGGGTTCTGGTACTCGGCGGCCGCCCAGCTCTCGAACTGCGGGAACTCGCCGACCGGCAGCACATCGCTGGTCACGGTGAACTCGCCGGCCTCGTCGATCGGGTTGTCCTCCGCGGCCGGGCCGCCGAAGAGTGCCTCGATTCCGGTGAGCGGGTCGTCCGTGCCGACCACGCCGCCGGCCCCGACCGGCGTGCGGTCATACGCGCCGAGCCAGTATTGCGTGAAGTCGTCGGCGAGCAGCAGGCAGTCGGAGAAGAAGTCCTGCGTGACCACGCAGTCCTCCTCCGGCGCCCCGTCGAGCCCGTAGTAGATGCCGCCGAGCGCTCCAGCGAGCGCCCCGTGGTACCCCGTGGTCTCGCCGGCGTACGCGAGCTTTCCGCCCTCGTTGAGCCAGTCGCGCATCGCGAGGGTGAGGTACTGCTGTCGCTCCGCGACGGAGAGGTCCTCGAGCGGGCCGAACAGGTAGGTGTCGGTGAGGAAGTCCTCGGGATCCTGCGTCAGCCGGTTGTCACCGAGGTACCACAGCGCCGAATCGAAGTGCGAGAGCACCCCCAGCGGGTGGGGCACGCCCTGCGCGTCGACGTCCCAGACATCCGGGGTCACGCCGTTCGCCTCGAGGGCCGCGACGTGCTCGTCGACGTACTTGGGGCCGTCGCCTCGCGGCACCTCCTCCGGGTTCACGCCCGTGTAGTCCTCGTTCGCGACCACGAGCACCGAGTTGCCGGTGTCCTGTGCCAGCTCGTACGTGAAGTGCTCGCTCTCGATCTTGCGGAGCTTCTCGCCCTTCAGGATGTCGCGCGGCGACGGGAACGCCGAGAACCACACCTCGACGGAGTCACCCGGTTTCGCCCCGCGAACGGTGCCGCGGTATTCGGCGTAGTAGTCGTCGTTCTCTCCGCCGTAGCGTTCACCGCCCTTCCACTCCTTGACGACCGAGATCCTCGTGCGGCCGTCGTTGATGCGGTAGCTCATGAACTTCGCGATCAGGCTCCGCTTCGCGACGACGGCCACCGGCTGCGGGTCTCCGTACGACACCGTGAAGGGGTCGACGACGAAGTCCGCCGTGTCCCGGCCGACGACCGAGACGGGGTCGTCGGGGTCGAGCGCCGACTCCGCCACGGCGAGCGCGAAGGGGATGTTCTTCTCGAACTCGGCCTGGATCAACGCCTCGTCGTCGGGGAAGTTGAACCCGCTCTGGCAGTCCTCGGCGAACCATTCGTCGTCGGGGTTCGAGTCGGATGCAACTTCGCAGGTCGTCATCTCGGGCGTGAAGCCGAGCGTGCCGTACGCCTCCTGCATGTGCGTGTCGATGTCGCCGTTGGTCGTGTAGAGCTCCGCAGCGATGTCGGGGTCGTAGCCCGGCACTGCAGGGTTCGCGTCGTCGCCGGCCATCGCCTCGTAGATCACGTCGTCGGGCGACGGGGTCGCCACCTGCCAGCCGACGCCGTAGAGCAGCAGCTCGGCCGCCGAGTGGTAGTTCACGAAGAACTGCGGCGTGAGGTCGGCGAAGAGCCCGTCGAGCGCCTGGATCTCGGGCTCGGAAGCCGGCGACGGACCACGGTAGGTCTCACTCGCCGGGTTCGGCGACGAGCCCTCGTTGTCATATCCCCAGTGTGTGGCGGAGTTGCGGTTCAGGTCGACGCCGTCGCCGGTGGTGATGACGCCGTCGCCGTTGTTGTCGCGCAGGTTCTTGCGCCAGAGCCGTCGACCCTCCTCGAACGTGAAGTCGTAGCCGTCGGGGTTCATGACCGGGATGAACCAGAGCTCGGTGGTGTCGATGATGTCGGTGATGCGCTCGTCGGTTCCGTACGAGGTCAGGTAGTGGTCGAGCAGGCGCCGCACCATCTCGGGCGTGATCCACTCGCGAGCGTGCTGCGCACCCATGTACACCGTGGTCGGACGCTTGCCGTCCTTCGCCTTGTCGACGTTCCGGGTCACGCGCACCGCGGCGATGTCCTTGCCGTTCGTCGTCTGGCCGACCACTCGCAGCTCGGCGATGCCGGGATGCGCCGCGGCCTGTGCCGTGAGCTCCTCGAGCAGTCCGCCGTCACCGCTGTACGGGCGGAACACGCCCTCCTCGGCCTGCAGCGAGCGTCGCTGCGCACTCGGCGCCTTCTGCTCGAGCTCGGCGCCGCTCGCGGCCAGCTGTTCAGCCTGGTCGCCCGAGATGATCACCTGCACCTCGAGCTGACCGGGTGCATCCGCGCTCGGCGCCGTGACGATCTCGCGCCGGTCGACGCCGAGGTCCACGATCGCGGCCAGCCCCTCAGCGTCGACGGTGCCCGTGTAGACGGCGAGCTGGTCGCTCTCTCCAGGCGGTGGATCGGGTATCGCCACGCTCGGCGTGGCGATGACTGCGGTGAGAACCAATGCTGCTGCGGTTGCGGTGGCGAGCTGACGGATCATCGAGTCCCCTTCGTTCGACAGTGAACGCTGCTCATCCTTCACCCGTGCTTCGAGGGAGGTCAAGAGCCAGTTCAGCGGATGCCGCGACCGGCGCCGGCACCCACGAGCCGCCAGTACGGGCCACCGCGGGTCGTCCTCGGCGTGAGGCCGACGCGTTCGGTCGGCGTGCGCCCGTCGAGCACGACGCCGACGAGATCGGCGATCACCACGCTGTTCGAGCAGAAATACGAGTGCCCGATCGAGTCGCGGCTCTCCCTGCGGATCACCCGCCGCGCGACCTCGATCGTGTCCATCGGCAGCGCCACGACGATGCCCCTGCGGCTGTCGCCCGCCCGGTTCAGTCTGTGCACGCGCCGGGAGAGGTCGAGCGCCGAGTCGACGCCGCACGCGTAGAGCGTGAGCCGCGGCATCCGCGGGGCTTCGAAGTCGGCGACCGCCGCGTTGAACGCCGTCACGAACTCCTGGAACGTGTGCCGGTCGATGTCGGGCGCTGCGAAGACGACCTCGCGCACGGGCGTGGGGTAGTCGGGCTTCTCGAGCGCGAGCACCTTGAGCGCCTCGGTGCTCACGCGGTTGCCCATGCTGTGGGCGACGAGGTGCACGCGACGGGCGCCGCCCTCGGCGAGCACGCGCTTCAGCACCGCCGTGAAGTGCGGTGCGCTCCACGCCGAGGCGCTCTCGTCGGCGGTGTACGAGAGCAGGTCGCCGCGCGACGGCCACGAGTACAGCATCGGCAGGCCCTGGAAGTTCAGGTCGTATGCGAACTGCGCCGCCCGCCGGACCGATTCCGCCCAGCTCGTGCGGTACCCGTGGATGAAGATCAGGATGTCGCGGCTCGTGTCGGTGGCCGGCAGATCGCCGTCGTCGACCGGGCCGGCGACGCGGTTCCGGATGCTGCTGAGCCACGCCTGCTCGTCGAGTTCGGTCACGCCCTGCACCACGATGTGCCACTCGGGATCGGCCCGCCACTCGAGCAGATACCACTTCGGCGACTCGAGCCGGCCGATCTCGTGGGTCTTCGGGATGCTCACGTCGACCGTGCCGTAGTTCATCACGGTGCGGTCATCGACGATGCTCATGTCGGCGCCGTAACGACGCCGTGGCGCTTCCCAGGGCAGATGCCTGCGGTCGGTCGCGTACCAGACCGGCACGGTCACGTATGTGGTCTTCGCCGGCGCCATCTCGACGCCCGGGCCTTCGGGGATCTCGAGGCGGATGCGGTCGCGGCGACGCGACCGGCGGGAGAACAGGTCGGGGAGGTTCCAGCCGCGTCCGCGGGAAGGCGGGGGTGGCGCCGCCTCTGCCGGGAAGTCCCACTTCGACAGGGCGGCCTCGGGGGGCGGCGGCAGCTCGGGGGCCGGGCCGCGAGCGCCCGCATCTCCGGCCAGGGTGAGCGTGCGCCCGATGATGGGCTGGGCGACCTCGCGAGTGAGGTACTCGTCGATGAGGGCACGAACCTCCCGCGGTGGGAACCGCGTCGGGTCGCGCTCGAGCTCGCCGATCAGCACCCTGAGCCGACGCTCGAACTCGGGATATCGCGCGCCCATCGCCGCGCGAAGGTCTTGTCGGATCTCCGCGAGATCGCTCAGGACCAGCCGGAGCACGTCCATCTCAGCCACGGTCTTCCCCCCTCGCCACGACGGGAATGCTCACAGGCTACGCCCGTGCCGCGCCGAGTGGCTCAGGGAGATCCCCCATTCCCTTCGACCACGCGCGGGCGCCGGTGTCGTCCGTGCGTGCGAGCATGAGTGCATGCCCGTCGACCGCCTGCCGCCCACGGGTGCGCGACAGGCGGCCGCGCACCACGCGGGCGATTGGCGAAGCGCGCTCGCGTCGCTCGAGCCGCACATCGAGCAGGCGACGGATGCCGCGCCGGATGCCGCGCCGACGCGTCCGCTCGCCCTGCAGTTCGAGCTGCGGCATCGCGTCGAACGGCGACCGGGCGAGTGGCAGGGGCCGCGCGACGAACCGGCTCGCCGCGTGGCATCCGTCGACCGGCTGGCCGTGCGACCCGTCACCACCGGCGCCCGCGGCACGTGGATCAAGGGCGGTCTCACCTGGCAGAACATCGGCTACCAGGCGAGCGCCGGCGGCTTCGACTCCGCGCAGTCGCGCTGGTTCGCGCAGTTCGCGCTGCTGAAGGGCTCGTCGCCCGGGGTCTACAGTGCATATGGCTCGGAGTGGATCACGCTCGACGAGTTCGAGAGTCCCTTGCTCTGGGCGCTGCTCGCCGAGGCAGGGCGGCTCGGCATCGCACTTGTCGGGTCGGATGCCGCGCCCGAAGTGGTGGTGCGCGGAGCCGCGCAGGTCGCGCTCGACGCGAGCGTCGACGCCGATGGCGGGCTCGCGCTCTCGCCCATCGTCGCGTTCATCGCGCCCGACCGAGCCGGCGCACCCGCCACCGCCCGGTCAGCCTTCGACAGACCGGCCGAACACGTGCGTCCGATCGCCGGTCACGGCGTCTACCGCTTCGACTTCGACACGGCGGTGATCGAGCTCGCGCCCCTCGCGTCGCCGCTCACGGCCGCCGAGCGCGCGCTGCTCCAGCAGCCCGCCATCGTGCGGGTGCCGGCCGGCGAGCTGACCGAGTTCACCCGGATGCATTACCCGGGGCTCGCCCGCTCGCTCGTCATCACGAGTCGCGACGAGAGCTTCACGCCGCCACCGGCCCCGCCCGCCACGCTCGTGCTCGAGGCGCGATTCGAGCCCGGCGACGTGCTGCGCCTCGCATGGCACTGGGCACACGCCGATGGGCGCACGAGCGCGGTCGAGGCATCCGTCGCCCCCGCCGCTGCAGGCACCGCCGCCGCCGACCCCGATCTCGACGACGACCTGCTCGCCCGCGTGGCCGACGAGCTCGGGTGGGTGCCGCTGGGCGCCGTGATCCTGCGCGGCATCGACGCCGCCCAGTTCACGGCCGAGCGGATGCCGCGACTCGAGCGTCTCGCCGAGGGCGGCGCGTTCCGCATCTCCATCCGTGGTGAGCGGCCCGACTTCCGCGAAGCCACCGAGCCGCCAGTGCTCACCGTCACCACCGTCGAGTCGCAGCAACGCGACTGGTTCGACCTCGGCGTCATCATCACCGTCGGCGGCAAGACGGTGCCGTTCATGCCGCTGTTCAAGGCGCTCGCCACGGGGCACAAGCGACTGCTGCTCGTCGACAAGAGCTACCTCTCCTTGAGCCAGCCGGTGTTCGCGCCGCTGCGCGACCTCATCGAGGAGGCCGGAACGCTCGCCGAATGGGGCAGTGCCTCTGCAATGAACGGGGGCCTGCGCATCCACCGCAGCCAGACGAGCCTCTGGGCCGACTTCGAGGACCTCGCGGATGTCGCCGAGCCCGCGCTCGCGTGGCGTGCGACGATCGCGGGGCTCGAGCACGGCGCCGTCGAGGAGGTGCCGCCCCCCGCCGGACTCGCGCTGCCGCTCAGGCCGTACCAACTGTCGGGGTTCCGCTGGCTCGCATTCCTGTGGCGGCATATGCTCGGCGGCATCCTCGCCGACGACATGGGACTCGGCAAGACCGCGCAGACGCTCGCGCTCATCGCGCACGCCGTCGCAACTCGACCGCCGGGGGCAGCATTCCTCGTCGTCGCGCCGACGTCGGTCGCGTCGAACTGGGTGAGCGAGGCCACCCGGTTCACGCCCGGGCTCCGCGTGGCATCCGTCACCGAGACCGAGGCGAAGCGCAGGCGCAGCATCGCGGATGCCGCAGCCGGCGCCGACCTCGTCGTCACCACGTACGCGGTGCTCCGCCTCGAGGCCGCTGCCTTCGCCGCAATCGAGTGGGGCGGGCTCGTGCTCGACGAGGCCCAGTTCGTGAAGAACGCGGCGACGAAGGTGCATCAGGCGGCACGCGACATCCGTGCGCCGTTCCGCCTCGCGGTCACGGGCACCCCCGTGGAGAACAACCTGAGCGAGCTGTGGGCGCTGCTCGCCATCGTGGCGCCGGGGCTGTTCCCGTCGAGGCGGGCGTTCGACGAGCGGTATCGGCGACCGATCGAGAACGACGGCGACGCCGAGCGGCTCGCGCGGTTGCGTCGGCGCATCCGCCCGCTCATGCTGCGCCGCACGAAGGAGGTCGTGGCCGCCGAGCTGCCTCCCAAGCAGGAGCAGGTGCTGCACGTCGAGCTGCACCCGCGACATCGGCGCCTCTACGACACGGTGCTGCAGCGCGAACGGCAGAAGCTGCTGGGGCTCCTCGACCTCGACCGCAGCCGCTTCATCGTGTACCGCTCGCTCACCCTGCTGCGCATGCTCGCGCTCGACGCGACGCTCATCGACGATTCCCGCTATGCCGGTTACCCGTCGGCGAAGCTCGACGCGCTGTTCGAGCAGCTCGACGACGTGCTCGCCGAAGGCCATCGGGCGCTCGTGTTCAGCCAGTTCACCTCGTTCCTCGGGCGGGCGGCGGCGCGGTTGGATGCCGCGGGCGTGCCCTCTGCGTACCTCGACGGGTCGACACCGGTGCGCCGCCGCGACGCTGAGATCGCGCGGTTCCGCAGCGGCGAGGCATCCGTCTTCCTGATCAGCCTGAAGGCCGGGGGATTCGGCCTGAACCTCACCGAGGCCGACTACGTGTTCCTGCTCGACCCGTGGTGGAACCCCGCGAGCGAGGCGCAGGCCGTCGACCGCGCGCACCGCATCGGGCAGGCGAAGCAGGTGATGGTCTACCGGCTCGTCGCCGCGGACACGATCGAGGAGAAGGTCATGGCGCTGAAGCAGCGCAAGGGCGAGCTGGTCGCGTCGCTCCTCGACGAGGGGTCGGATGCCGCCGGCCCGCGTGCGGCCGAGACGCTCACCGCCGACGACCTGCGCGGACTCCTCGACGACTGAAGCGCGACGTGGCGCTCGTCGAGGCCCGTCCGGCCGAGGTCAGGGCCGGTTCCGGTCGCGACGCCGCGAGCGGGGCTCGTCGAGTCCGAGGTGCACGCGCGTGCGCCTGCGCTCCCACACGATGAATGCGGCACCGATCGCCCACAGCGGCGCCTGCGTGAGGAATGCGACGCGGAACGCATCGAGGCTGTACGTCTCGGGCGTGCCGGCGCCCTGCGCGTCCATCGCGATGCCGATGAAGAGGATCGCGAGGAGTGCCGCGAGGAAGCCGCCCACGTTCACGATGCCGGACGCGGTGCTGAGACGGTGCTTCGGGTTGAAGGTGCGGGCATGGTCGAAGCCGATCATCGACGCCGGCCCGCCCGTGCTGAGGGCGATCGCGAGCGCGAAGAGCAGCCACAGCGGCGACGGTCCCGGCCAGGCGATGACGACGAGCCAGGCCGCCGCCTGCACCGCGATGATCGGCAGCACCAGCATCCGTGAGCGACGCGTCGGATGCCGGCTCGAGATCGCGCCGATGATCGGGCCAGCGGCCATCGCGCACACCACGTAGACCGTGAAGATGAGCGACGCCATCGCGGGGGTGAGCCCCATGCCGACGGTGAGGAACGGGAAGCCCCAGAGCAGGATGAACGCGGTGCCCGAGAACGGCGTCGCGAAATGCGACCAGAATGCCAGTCGGGTTCCGGGGTGCCCCCACGACTTCCGGAAGCTCACCCGGAAGTCGGCCTGAGACGTCACCGCGTGCATCGCGCCGGTCTCGGTGTCGACCGAGACATCCGCATCACGATCGGGTGGGTGGTTGCGGATGACCGCGAAGGTGAGCACGGTGAACAGCACGCCGAGGCCGGCGAGACTGCCGAAGGCGACGGTCCAGCTCGTCGCGTGCAGCAGCGCCGCGATCGGCAGGATCGCGAGGATCTGCCCGGCCTGGCCGACGAGGCCCGTGAGCTGGACCATGAACGGCGCCTGCCGCTCGGGGAACCACACGGCGACCACGCGCAGCACGCTCGGGAAGATCGCCGCGTCGCCCGCGCCGAGGAGCATGCGCGCGAGGATCGCCGTGCCGACATCGGGCGCGAACGCCATCACGAGCTGGCCCACCGCCATCAGGAGCATGCCGGCGGTGATGATCGGCCGTGCGCCGAACCGGTCGAGCAGCACGCCGACGGGGATCTGCATCGCGCCGTACACGGCCAGCTGGATGACGGCGAACATCGACAGCGTCGAGGCATCCGCGTCGAACCGCACCGCCGCGTCGACGCCGACGGCCGACAGGGACGTGCGGTTCGTGACCGACAACACATAGGCCGCGACGCCGACTCCCCACACCGACCACAGGCGCCATGAGCGGGCGGGCGGGGGATTCGTCGTGGTCGGCACCGCGTCCAGCGTAATCGCGCAGGCGCCGATTGTCGTGCTGCCGGTATAACGGTGTTCATGAAGGAACGCGAAGCACAGGGCAGCCGCGCCGAGCGGCAGCAGGGCCTGCTCCGCTCGGTGCAGCGATCGTTCGCGGAGTTCCTCCTGCTCCCCACGCTCGTCATCGTGGGCTTCATCGTTCTCGCGGTGGTGTCCTTCATCCTGGACAAAGCCGACATCGGAGGGCTCGGCGCCTTCCGCGAGACCATGACGAAGTTGGTCTTCGGCAGCGCGGATGCGACCGGCAGCCTGCTCGCCACGCTCGCCGCCAGCCTCATCACCCTGACATCGATCACGTTCTCGGTGCTGCTGCTCGCGGTGCAGCAGGCGGCGGCCTCGATGACCAGCCAGGTCGTCGACCAGTTCCTGCGGCGCCGGCTGAACCAGCTGTTCTTCGGCTCCTTCCTCGGCCTCGCGATCTACTGCCTCATCGTGCTGTCTACGGCGCACCCCGGATACAACCCTGTCATCGGCGGCACGATCGCCCTGCTGCTCAGCTTCGGGGTGCTGTACGGACTGATCCTGCTCATCTACCTGACGGTGAACCAGATCCGGCCCGCCAACATCGTCGAGATGATCCATGACCGCACCCTTCGAGCCCGCCTCGTGCAGCGGCGCGAGATCACGAGCCGCACACGCAGATCTGCCCGTACGGAGGGCGGTGCCCCGGTTTCGGTCACGGCCACCGAGAGCGGACTGCTCACCGGAGTCGACCTCGACGTGCTGGCGCAGGCAGCAGGGGCCGCACGAGACGGGCGAGGAGGCGGTGGCGAGATCGGTGAGGTGGTCCTGTACCCGTCGATGGGCACCTCCATCTCCTACGGAGACGTCGTCGCCCAGGTGTGGCCCGGATCAGGCCGAAGCGCCGACGACGTCGAGCGCACGGTTCGCCGCGCCCTGACCGTCGGCAGCATCCGAGACCTCGACCGCGATCCGGGGTACGGCGTGCAGCAGCTCGTGGACATCGGCTGGACGACGATCTCCACCTCCAAGCAGAACCCCGCACCGGGAAAACAGTCGATCGCAGCCCTTCGGGACCTGCTCGCCCGCTGGGCGGACGAGGGCGCCGACGCCGACTCCGACGCCGCCGACGACGAGCGAGTACTGCCGGTCGTCTACCACGACACCGCGCCGAACGAGGTGCTGAACGCCCTGGAACTGATGGCCGTCGTATCGACGGAATCGCTTCAGGTGCCGGCCTTCGTCGACGTGGTTCGCGCCATCGCCGTGCTCTTCGACCGCCTGCCGCCTGAGCTCCAGTCGCGGAGCGAGGATGTGGTCCTGCGCATTCTGTCGGGTATGGCAGACCACCTGATGACGGCGCCGCTCGAGTCTGAGCTGTTCGCGCTCTCCGATGTGCTTCGCGGCGCTGGCCGGATCGAGACTGCGGCAGCGGTGGACCGGGCACGCGTCGCACTCGCCAAGTCGGTCGGGAGCCTGCACTCGCGCGCCGACCGGGGCGTGTGATCAGACGGACTCAGATCGGTGAGTGTGGGGGGGGGCCGGGCGGGGCCAACCCGCCCACACCGCAGAACCGCCCGGGGGGCGGCCCCCGGCCCGGCGCGACGCGCGCGGGTGGGGGGCGCACCCCGTGGGGTATTAAAAAAAAAGAGC
>NZ_JBHXMP010000007.1:144121-157641 GCF_042720415.1 Agromyces sp. NPDC058484
TGCCGGGGCCTGCGTTTTTTTTTTTTACCCCCCCGCGCCCGGGGCGCGCGGCGGGGGGGGTTTGATCGGGCGCACTCTTTGGGGTGTGGGGGGGTTGGCCCGGGCGGGCACACCCCCTCACTCACGTCAGACCCTCGCGGTGTCCGACCCCGGGCCGGACTCTTCGCGCGAGGATGCGCGGCCATCCGACCCGGCGTCGGCGACCGCTTCCGCCTCGGCGATGCCGCCGAGACCCGCGCCGATGTTGGGGGCGGCGACTGCCGCGGCCTCCGAGATCTCCGCTGCGGTCTCCGATTCCGCCGAGTCGGATGCGCCGCCGTCTCCTGCCGGGGCGTCCTCCGACGTGACCACGATGCCGTCCCCCATCGCGAGCTCGGCGTCGAGGTCGGTCGCAGCCTGCTCGAACTGCGAGTTGTAGAGGCGCCAGTACGCGCCCTCGCGCTCGATGAGCTCGTCATGCGTGCCCTGTTCGACGATGTCGCCGTGCTCCATCACGAGGATGAGGTCGGCGTCGCGGATCGTCGAGAGACGGTGCGCGATCACGAACGACGTGCGTCCCTCGCGAAGCGCCGCCATCGCGTGCTGCAGCAGCAGCTCGGTGCGGGTGTCGACCGACGAGGTCGCCTCGTCGAGGATCAGCACCGAGGGCTGCGACACGAACGCGCGCGCGATCGTGATGAGCTGCTTCTCACCCGCCGAGACGTTCGAGGCGTCCTCGTCGAGCTTGGTGTCGTACCCGTCGGGCAGGGAGTGCACGAACCGGTCGACGTACGTCGCCTTCGCGGCATCCGTGATCTCGTCGTCGGTCGCGGACTCGCGGCCGTACCGGATGTTCTCGCGGATCGTGCCCGCGAACAGCCACGGGTCCTGCAGCACCATGCCCGTGCGGGCGCGCACGTCGTGCCGCGTGAGCTGCGCGATGTCCTGCCCGTTCAGCAGGATGCGCCCGCCGTCGAGTTCGTAGAACCGCATGATGAGGTTCACCAGGGTCGTCTTGCCGGCGCCCGTCGGGCCCACGATCGCCACCGTCTGCCCCGGTTCCACCCGGAACGAGAGGTCACGGATCAGCGGGTGCTCGGGCGTGTACGAGAACGCCACGTTCTCGAACACGATCGTCCCGTCGCCGTCGATGGGATCCGGGGCATCCGCAGCATCGGGCTCCTGCTCGTCGGCATCGAGCAGATCGAAGACCCGCTCGGCCGAGGCGGTGCCCGACTGCACGACCGCGGCCATGCCGCCGAGCTCCGAGAGCGGCTGCGTGAACTGCTGCGAGTACTGGATGAACGCCTGCACGTCGCCGAGCCGCAGCTGGCCGCTCGCGACCATCAGCCCGCCGAGCACCGCGATGCCCACGTAGGTGAGGTTTCCGATGAACATCATGCCCGGCATGATGATGCCCGACAGGAACTGCGCCTTGAACGAGGCCTCGTACAGCTCCTGGTTCTCGGCCTTGAAGGCGGCGCGCGACGACTCCTCGCGGCCGAAGACCTTCACGAGCGCGTGCCCGGAGAACGACTCCTCGACGCGGGCGTTCAGGCGGCCGACCTTGCGCCACTGCATGCCGAACGCCTTCTGCGACTTCGGGCCGATGACGCCGAAGATCACCGCCATGAGGGGCAGCGCGACGAGCGCGACGATCGCGAGCTGCCACGAGATCGAGAACATCATGATCAGCACGCCGACGACCGTGAGCACCGAGGTGACCACCGTCGACAGCGATTGCTGCATGGTCTGCGTGATGTTGTCGATGTCGTTCGTCACCCGCGAGATCAGCTCACCGCGTTGCACCCTGTCGAAGTAGCTGAGCGGCATGCGGTTGATCTTCGCCTCGACCGACTCGCGCAGCCGCCACATGGTGCGCACCATGATGACGTTGATGACGTAGCCCTGCAGCCAGGTCAGCACGGATGCCGCGAAGTACAGCGCGAGCACGAGGATCAGCACCTGGCTGAGGCGCACGAAGTCGACGCCCTCGCCGGGCGTGAGGTCTCCCGCAGCGGCGACGATGTTCGCGAGGTCGGTCTGACCGGCGGCGCGCAGCGCCTCCACCGCCTGCTCCTGCGTGGTGCCGGGGGGCAGCTGCGAGGAGATCACGCCCTCGAAGATGATGTTCGTCGCTTCGCCGAGCACCTTCGGCGCGAGCACCGTGAGCACCACGCCGAGCGCGCCGAGGATCGACACGAAGATGAACGCGAACGCGTGCGGCTTCAGCAGGCCGATGAGCCGGCCGAAGCTCTTGCCGAAGTTCTTCGCCTTGCCGGGCGCGACCGCGCCGCTCCAGTCGTCGGCGTTGATGCGCGCCTGTTCGCCGAGCTCGATCTCGAGCCGCTCCTCCTCGGAGAGGGTGTTCTGGGTGCTCATGCCTTCGCCTCCACTCCGAGCTGGCTTTCGACGATCTCCCGATAGGTGCCGGATGTCTCGAGCAGTTCCTCGTGGGTTCCGACACCGACCATGCCGCCGTCGTCGAGCACGATGATGCGATCGGCATCCGTGATCGTGGACACACGCTGTGCGACGACGATCTTCGTCACGTTCGGCAACTCCCTCCAGAGCGCTTGCCTGAGTCTGGCGTCGGTGGTGAGGTCGAGTGCCGAGAACGAGTCGTCGAAGACGAGGATGTCGGGGTCGTGCACGATCGCCCGGGCGATCGCGAGCCGCTGGCGCTGCCCGCCCGAGACGTTGGTGCCGCCCTGGGAGATCTTGGCGTTCAGCCCTCCCTCCATCTCCTCGACGAAGTCGCGGCCCTGGGCGATCTCGAGTGCGCGCCAGAGCTCCTCGTCGGTGGCACCCTCACGCCCGAACCGGAGGTTCGACGCGACCGTGCCGGTGAAGAGGAACGGGCGCTGCGGCACGAGCCCGATGGTCGACCAGAGGTGCTCGAGATCGGCCTGCCGCACGTCGACGCCATTGACCTTCACACTGCCGCCGGTCACGTCGAACAGCCGCGGGATCAGCGAGATGAGCGTCGTCTTGCCCGCACCCGTCGAACCCACGATCGCGACGGTCTCGCCGGGCGCGGCAGCGAAGGTGATGCCCGCCAGCACGGCGTGCTCTGCACCGGGGTAGGTGAACGCGGCATCCGTGAACTCGACCGTTCCCGGCGCCGGGAAGCTCGATACCGGATGCTCCGGCCGTGCGAGCGAGGTCGGGGCGTCGAGCACCTCGCCGATGCGCTCGGCCGAGACCGCGGCGCGCGGGATCATCATCGTCATGAAGCTCGCCATCAGCACGCCCATGAGGATCTGCATGACGTACTGCATGAAGGCGAACAACGTGCCGATCTCGACGGTGCCGTTGTCGACCTCGATCGCACCGAACCAGATCACGCCGACCACGGTCACGTTGAGCACGAGCATGAAGAGCGGGAACAGGAGCACGAAGAGCGAGCCGACCTTGCGGCCGACGACCATGATGTCGGTGTTCGCGCCGCGGAACCGCTCTGCCTCGATCGGCTCGCGCACGAATGCGCGCACCACCCGCACGCCCGTGAGCTGCTCGCGCATGATGCGGTTCACGTTGTCGAGCTTCTTCTGGTAGCTGCGGAACAGCGGCACCATGCGGCCGATGATGAGGAGCGCGATCACGAGCAGGGTCGGAACCGAGACGGCGATGATCCAGCTCAGCCCGACGTCTTGCTGCAGGGCGAAGATGATGCCGCCGATCGCGAGGAGCGGCGCCGTCACGAGGAACGTGCCGCCCATCATCGCGAGCATCTGCACCTGCTGCACGTCGTTCGTGTTGCGGGTGATGAGCGAGCCGGGGCCGAATCTCGAGACCTCGCGCTCCGAGAAGCTCGAGACGCGTTCGAACACATCGTCGCGGATGTCGCGGCCGGCCTTCATCGCGGCCTTCGCGGCGAAGTACGTGGCGATGATCGCCGCGGTGATCTGCAGGAGGGAGATCGTGAGCATGAACATGCCCGTCGACCAGATGTAGTCGGTGTCGCCGCGGGCGACGCCGTTGTCGATGATGTCGGCGTTCAGGCTCGGCAGGTAGAGCGAGCCCATGGCGGACGCGAACTGGAACACCAGCACCCCGACGAGGAGCCAGCGGTAGGGCCTGAGGTAGCGGACGAGGAGTTTTCCGAGCATTGACCTCTCCGGACGAGACGGTTGAGCGATGATGGAGTGAGCGCGACGGAGAATCTGCAGCCAACTTTCGAGCGTTGCACTCGCGTCGGTGCCCGTCAAGTGTCCATGCAAGCGGATGCCTCCGACATCCACCGTGAGGGGGATATCGATGATCGACACGCACGAGGTCGAGAACCAGCCGCCGCCGCGCGACGGCATCGACGAGTTCGCGGCGAACATCCCGCTCGTCGAGGCGGTCGCGCGATGGGGGCGGGCGGGCGCGGCATCCGCTCTGCACGATGTCGGCACGCTGGTGGGATCGGCCGCCTTCCAGCGCGACGCCGAGCGCGCCCACACTCACCCGCCGGTGCTGCACACGCACGATCACTGGGGGAACCGCGTCGACGAGGTCGAGTACGACGACGCGTACCACCGCATCATGGCGGCCGCGGTCGGCGCGGGGGCGCACACGTCGGCGTGGGCCTCGCCCGCACCGGGCGCGAATGTCGACCGCGCCGCGGCGTTCTTCCTCTTCGCGCAGGTCGAGCCCGGCCACGCGTGCCCCGTGTCGATGACCCACGCCGCCGTGCCCGTACTCGAGCTCGCGGCATCCGGACTCCGAGACGAATGGATGCCGCGGCTGCTGAGCCGTGAGTACGAGCCCCGCCTGGGCGGGCGCGGTCACGATGCGAAGACCTCGGCGCTCGTCGGCATGGCGATGACCGAGAGGCAGGGCGGGTCCGACGTGCGCGCGAACTCGACGCGCGCCGAGCCGGTCGGCGCGACCGGGACGGGCGGGGGCGACGGCTCGTGGGGGCGCGAGTTCCGCCTCACCGGCCACAAGTGGTTCTGCAGCGCGCCGATGAGCGACGCGTTCTTCGTGCTCGCGCAGGCGCCGGGCGGCCTCAGCTGCTTCTTCGTGCCGCGCGTGCTGCCCGACGGGTCGCGCAACAGGTTCCGCATCCAGCGGCTGAAGGACAAGCTCGGCAACCGCTCGAACGCGTCGAGCGAGGTCGAGTTCGGCGGAACCAGCGGATGGCTCGTCGGCGACGAGGGTCGCGGCGTCGCGACGATCGTGCAGATGGTGACGCGCACGCGCCTCGACTGCGTGATCGGCACGGCCGCGGGCATGCGGCAGTCGGTCGCCGAGGCCGCCTGGCACGTGCGGCACCGTGCCGCGTTCGGGTCGCTCCTCATCGACCAGCCCGCGATGTCAGCGGTCGTGGCAGACCTCGCCGTCGAGTCCGAGGCGGCCACGCTCACGGCGATGCGGCTCGCGCGCGCCTACGACGAGGACGCGACGGGGCCGGATTCGTCGGGTGGCTCGGAGCCGGCGTTCCGCCGCCTCGCCACCGCCGTGTCGAAGTACTGGGTGTGCAAGCGGGGGCCGGGGCACGCGTACGAGGCGCTGGAGTGCCTCGGCGGCAACGGCTACACCGAGGCGTTCCCGCTCGCGCGGCGGTATCGAGAGCAGCCGCTGCTCGCCATCTGGGAGGGATCGGGCAACGTCATCGCGCTCGACGTGCTGCGCGTGCTCGACCGCGAGCCCGAGGCGTTCGAGGCGTTCTTCGACGAGGTCGGCGCGGCCGCTGGGGAGCTCGCCGGCTTCGACCTGGCGCTCGCCGAGGCAAAAGCGGTCGTTCAGGAGGTCTCGACGGATGTCGCGGGCTCGCCCTCGCGGGCGCGCGAACTCGCCGAACGGCTCGCCCTCGTGCTCCAGGCGGCGTTGCTCGTGCAGCACGCGCCCGGCGCGGTGGTGGATGCCTTCGTGCGCACGCGCCTCGGGGACGACGGCGGCATGTTCTACGGCACGTTGCCGCCGGGCGTCGACGTGGCGGCGATCCTCGCGCGGGCCTGAGCGTGGGCTGCTCGGCGCTGCTCCCGCGCGCTCGGGCGCGCCCGGCTCTGCTCCCCTTCCTCATTCGAGGAGGCGCGCGAGCGCGGCGAGCGTTTCTCACCCGAGGAGGCACGCGAGGGCGGCGAGCGCGGGACGCTGACCCTTCACGAGGCGATCGCGCGCATCGTCGAGCGTGAACCAGCCGGCCGCGTCGAGCTCGGGGAACGCCTGCCTGCGGCCAGAGCGCGGCGGCCACTCGATCTCGAACATGTTGCTGCGCACGTCGGATGCATCGAAGTCGGACTCGCCCGCGAACACCCACACGAGCTTGCCCGACGCGTAGCGGAACGCGCCGAGCTCCCGGTACTCGACATCTGGCGGGGCCCTGCCGATCTCCTCCTCGAACTCGCGGCGCGCCGCGACGAGCGGCTCCTCGTCGGTGAAGGTGCCCTTCGGGATCGACCACGCCGCGGCATCCCTGCCCCGCCAGAACGGGCCGCCCATGTGGCCGAGGAACACCTCCAGCTTGAGCGCGCGCCGATACAGCAGGATGCCCGCGCTCGTCTCGACCATGACGACACGCTACCGAGTGCCGCCGACGTTGCTCCGACGGCGCCGTGGACGGCTGATCGGCCGCGTCCGCGTGTGCGACTGGGGATGTCTGCGACCGGGCGTACCGTAGGCGCCATGACGTACCAGGTGCAGATCACCACCGAGCTGGACGTGCTCGACGAGCCGTGCCCGCGCTGCGGGTCGACCACCGTGCGCGCGGTCGTCTCCCTCCACTCCGAAGAGGTCGAGGTCGAGGCGACGGATGCCGCCGCCAACCCCCTCGTCGCTGAATCCCCGCTCTTCGACTGCCGCGAGTGCGGCTTCGAGTGGGGCGAGCTCGTGCGCGACCTCATGCGGTAGCCAGCGGGCACAGGCGGCCCGCGCTGCTGTGGATAACGGCCGAAGATGCGCCCGGGGCTCGCCTAGGCTCGACGTCATGCCGAGTTCCCGCCCCCGCCCGCCGCGTCTGCGGGCATCTGCGTCGATCGCGGCGGCAGGTGTCCTGGCGTTCGCGCTGAGCGGGTGCGTCACGGCTCCCACGCCGACCGCGACCCCGTCGCCGTCAAGCCCGGCGGAGCCAATCTTCGCCTCGGACAAAGAGGCGCTGGCGGCGGCACTCGAGGCGTTCGATGCGTATAGCCAAGCTTCTGCCCAAGTCTCAGCCGGAGCGGCGGCACCCGCCACTGTCTACCGCACCGTAACGCCGGCCTTCGCGGAGACACTCAACGCGGAATTCTCCTCGTTGAGGGATTCCGGTCTGAGCATGCTGGGCGACATCCGAATCGACAACGCAAAGCTGGCCGAGTCAACATTTGACGAGAACGGTGCGATCGTCTCAATCTATTTCTGCCGTGACGTCAGCGCCGTACGAGTGATTGGCGCGGACGGCTCGGATGTGACACCCGCCGATCGCGATGATCGCGTTCCCACGCATGCCTTCTTCGTCTCTTCCCCTGACAACCCGTCCGTGGTCTTGGTAGATGGAGTGGAATTGTGGACCGGCGACGACTTCTGTTAGCTCTCGCCGCTGCGGCGTGGATCGGACTCCAAACCGTTTCGGCGGCTCCCGCATTAGCGGAGAGCGTGGCCTCGTGCTCGAATGTGATGGTGGGGCTCGGCTGCCCCGAAATCGGGGGTGAAGTAGATTCGGGCCAGGCGCTGTTGAATGGCATCATCAACGGTGGCTCAGACGGCGAGGATGCAGATGTGGAAGTTCCGTCGGAAGGAGGTTCCGGTGCGGGAGCTTCCGATGAAACCGACGGGTCATCCGCCTCAGACGGCTGCACGCCCACCGGCCCCGGATACGTCGTCTGCCCCGCGGCCCCGCCGGCAGCGCCAGGCGAGCCGACGGCGCCCGTCGTCGTCACGGTCCGCGACATCGCGTCGTTCCGGCCGGCCGTGCCCGGCAACGGGATGGAACCCGGAGGCTGGGCGATCGAGGGGCTGCCGGCGAACTTCGTGGCGGCGGCATCCGTCGAGGTGGTCTCGGGAATGCTGCTCGGGCAGCCCGCCGACGTGCGGTTCACACCGGTCGGATACCGCTGGACGCACAGCGACGGCGCGGTCGTCGAGACCGCGACGCCCGGTGCGAGCTGGGCGGCGCTCGGGCAGCGGGAGTTCACCGCGACACCCACGAGCCACACCTACGCGACCTCCGGCGAGTACACGGTCGGGCTCGCGGTCGTGCTGCGGGCCGAGTATCGATTCGCGGGTTCGCCGTGGCGCTCGATCGCCGGCACGCTCAGCGTCGCGGGCGAACCGCAGCGGGTGCTCGTCGGCGAGTTCGACACCGTGCTCACGAAGGGCGACTGCACGGCGAACCCATCGGGACCGGGCTGCTGACCTTGCGCCCAGCCCGCGCACGCCACCAGCATTGAACCCATGACGTTCGCCAACGTGGGCAAGCTCGGCGCGAAGCCGGGCGAGCGCGACCGACTGATCGAGATCCTCATCCGTCCGAGCGGTGAGATGAGCAAGCACGGATGTCTCCTCTACGAGGTCGGCATCAACGACGACGAACCCCACATGGTCTTCGTGAGCGAACTGTGGGAGTCGGAGGCCGCGCACGCCGCGTCGCTCGAACTCGACAGCGTCCGCGCGGCGATCGCCGAGGCGATGCCGCTTCTCAGCGGCGAGATGGGCGGCTACCGGTTCGAGGTCATCGGTTCGCCATTGCGATCCTGATCGGCACGAGCGCCAAGATCACCACGAGTGCCAAGATCACCACGAGGGCCGAGATCACCTCGAGCGCCGAGATCACCAAGACCGGCACGATCACCACGCCCATCCCGCTCGGCGACGATCGTCGCATCGATCAGGCGACGCACCCCCGCCATCCCGTCGCTGGCGAACGCAGCGCGCTGTCGCTCTGCGCCGAAGCCGTCGCGAAGCAGGCGGGCGGCGGCATCCGTCACCGCATCCAGATCGCCCGCCTCGGCGAGCTCGCGCTCGACCATCCCGACGAATCGCGTCAGGGTCTCACCGGCCGGGGCGAGCCCGCCCACCACTGGGTCGAACACGTCCCGCGTCATGCCGTGATGCGCCGAGTGCAGCACTGCAGACGACAGGAGCTCGGGCGGCACGTCCGCCGACGCGCGAGCCGCGACATCCGCAGCCTCGGGTCTCTCGAGCACGTGCGTGACGAGCGCACGACACAGCGCGACGATCAGCAGCGTCGACTCCGCGTCGAGCTGCGTGTCTGCCATGCGGAACTCGATCGTGGGCAGGTGGGCGGAGAGTCGCACGTTCCATGAGATGTGCGCCACGTCGGCGGCGCCGCCGATGCCCACCAGGCGTGTCGTGCGACGGTCGTAGTCGGCCGCGTCCACGAACGACGGCGGGCCGCCGGAGATCGTCCACCGGCGCAGCAGCACCGTGCGCCAACTGGCATAGCCGGTGTCGTACCCGCGCCAGAGCGGCGAGTTGCCCGCGAGGGCGGTGAGCAGCGGCATCCAAGGCCGTGCCGCGTTGAGTGCGATCACGCCGTTGTCCCGATCAGGAATGCCGATGTGCACGTGCAGTCCTGTCAGCTGGTGGTCGGCGATGAGGCCGCCCAGCGCGGTGACGATGCGGTGGTACCGCTCGACGTCAGTGATCGTCGGGAACGGCTGGGTGTCGGGCGGCGTGCCGACGCTCGCCGCGATCACGCCGAGCTCCGCCGCGCGATCGGCGATGAATCGCCGGAAGCCGATGAGCGCGATCCGGGCCTCATCGAGCGACGTGAAGACCGCCGAGGCGTGCTCCACCTGCGACGCGAGGAATTCCTGGTGTGCCACGTCGCGCCACTCGCGCGTTTCCGACAGCGCGCGGAACACGTGGGCGGCCACATCCGCTGGACGCAACGTCGCGGGGTCGAGGAACTGGAACTCCTCTTCGATGCCGAACGTGATCATGCACGCTCCCTCGGGGTCGCCGGCGCGCGATACCGGTACACGAACTCTCGCGAGGCGGCTGCACCGTGTCAACCCCACGCCGCAGAGGCGCGTGGGGTGCTAGCGATCCCCGGCGGCCTGAGGAGCCTCAGGGCGCGGAGGCGAGGTCAGCGCGCCTGCTTCTTCCCCAGCCGGATGGCGCGCACGGAGAGCTGCACCGCGGCGATGACGATGAGCGCCGCGAACAGCCGGCCCGACCATTCCGGCGAGAGCAGGAACGCGATCGCCACGCCGCCGAACGCCGCGATCGTGGCAGCGATGCCGACCACGAGGGCGGCGCGAAGGTCGACGATGCCGGCGCGGGCGTTGGCGACGGTGCCGCTCACCGCCGTGGGGATCATCACGGCGAGCGACGTGCCCTTCGCCACGAGGTCGCTCATCCCGAACAGGGCGATGAACGCGGGCACCATGATGACGCCGCCGCCGATGCCGAAGAGCCCCGACGCGATGCCGATGACGACGCCGAGGGCGATCATGCCGGCGACCGAGATCGCATCGACCTCGAGCTCGCGGTCGCCGCGCAGGGGCGTGACGAGCACCATGCGCACCGCAACCGCGATCAGCAGCGCGATGAACAGCCAGCGCAGCCATCCGAGCGACAGGCGGCGCATCAGCCACGACCCGATCCACGAGCCGACGATGCCGCCGATCGCCACGAACAGGGCGGCGAGCAGGTCGACCTCGCCGTTCACGAGGTAGGTGATCGAGCCGGCGATCGCGGCCGGCACGATGGCCGCGAGCGAGGTCGCCGATGCGCGTCGCTGGTCCATGCCGGCGAAGGTGATGAGGAGCGGGACCATCAGGATGCCGCCGCCGACGCCGAACGCGCCCGAGAGCAGCCCGCCGGCCGCGCCGACGAGCGCGAGCCGCCCCCACAACAGGCGCGCCGGCACGGCCGGCGCGGCGGGGGAGGTCACCTGCCAAGCGTAGCGGCGCTCGGCACGCGCGCCGGCGGCTCAGACGCCGCGGGTGGCGTCATGACCGCCGCGACCGCGCCCGCGCGTCGCACCATCCGGGCGGCGAGCACGAGCAGCACGCCCAGCACGGCTCCGCCCGTGTTCATCACCAGGTCGCGCGGGTCTGAGACTCGATCGGGTTCGGGCACCTGCACGAGCTCGATGAACGTCGTGAACGCGAGCCCGGCGAGCAGCGCCAGCGGCCACCTGCGACGTGGGATCAGGAGCGCCGCGAGAAGGCCGACCGGCACGAAGATCGCCACATTGAAGACCATCTCGGAGAGGTAGCCGGTGGTCCAGGTGGCCGGTGCGGTCCACGCGTCGGGGTTCAAGATACCGCCCTCGAGCTGGTAGCCCCTCGTGCGCCACGGCGCGGGTCCGACCGTCAGCCACAGCACGACGACTGCATAGGCGACGGCGACGAATCGCAGGGGGCGGCGGCTCATTCCCCGATTCTCCTCCGCTTTCCTCCGAGCCGGCTGGCATCTTTCCGCATGTCCGCAACGTCATTCCAGGTCACGATCCGATCGCGTACTGGCTGAAGCTGGGCGCGAGCCGATAGGGTATGCTCAACGATTCCTCCATCAAGCGGGCACTCGCCCGCGCCTCCATCTGATTGCCCGGAGGCGGACCGATCCGCGTGGCATGACCCGATACGAGACGGCGGATGCCTGAGCGCACACCCGCCCCTCGCCCCCTCGCTTCGGCGGCACCGTGCCGTCGGGGTCGCGATCGACCGTCGATCGCATCGGGCACGCACCAGCGGCCCATACGACAGAAGGACAGCAGTATGGCAACCGGAACCGTCAAGTGGTTCAACGCCGAAAAGGGCTTCGGCTTCATCGCTCCCGACGACGGCAGCGCCGACGTCTTCGCACACTTCAGCGCCATCACGGGCAGCGGCTACCGCTCGCTCGAAGAGGGCCAGAAGGTCGAGTTCGAGGTCGCGCAGGGCCCGAAGGGCCTGCAGGCAGAGAACATCCGCGGCCTCTAGTCGCGGAATCGCTCGAACGCCCCCCCAGCCTCGGCTGCGGGGGCGTTCGTCATCTCCCAGTCTGCGTACATTCCCATGCCGTAGGGTTCACGTATCTGCAGCGGGTGGTTGCCCGCGTGACCCGGCTGGGAAGTCGATGACCAGCTGGGACCGAAGCACATCTCTCACACTGAAACCCTCGGTGCGATTCGGGCGACGAAGCCACGCACCGCATCCGCTGACATCACGCGAAGCTACACGGCAGTCTCCCGCGTCATCCGCGAATCAGGCCTCCTGAACCGTACGCGCTGGTTCTATCTCTTCCTCGTCTCGCTGCTCACGCTCGCCCTCGGCGGCGTGATCACGGGGTTCATCCTGCTCGGCGACTCGTGGTTCCAACTCCTCATGGCGGGCGCACTCGGGCTGATCCTCACCCAGTTCGCGTTCCTCGCGCACGAAGCCTCGCACCGCCAGGTGCTCGAGTCCGGTCCCGCGAACGACCGAGTGGGCCGGGCGATCGCGGCGGGCGTGGTCGGCATCAGCTACGCCTGGTGGATGACGAAGCACACCCGCCATCATGCCAACCCGAACAAGCTCGGCAAGGACCCCGACATCGACTTCGACACGATCTCCTTCGTCGAAGCGGATGCCGCGAAGCAGCGTGGCCTGATGGCACTCGTCACCCGCAAGCAGGGCTACCTCTTCTTCCCGCTGCTCACCCTCGAGGGTGTGAACCTGCACTACCGGTCGATCCGCACGCTCTTCGAACGCGGCCCCGTGAAGGGGCGCTGGATCGAGCTCGGGCTGATCGCGGCGCGGTTCGCGGTCTTCTTCGGGGCCGTCTTCTGGGTGCTGCCGCTCGGCATGGCGTTCGCCTTCATCGGCGTGCAGCTCGCCGTGTTCGGCGTCTACATGGGCGCCTCGTTCGCGCCGAACCACAAGGGCATGCCGCTCATCCCCGCCGACGCGAAGCTCGACTTCTTCTCGAAGCAGGTGCTCACCTCACGCAACGTCTCCGGCGGAATCTGGGCGAGCGCGCTCCTCGGCGGGCTCAACTACCAGGTCGAGCACCACCTGTTCCCGAACATGCCTCGCCCACACCTGGCGAAGACGCGCGAGATCGTGCGTGAGCACTGCCGCACCCTCGGCGTGCCCTACACCGAGACGACGCTGATGCAGTCGTACGGCATCGTCATCCGGTACCTCAACCGCGTCGGCCTCTCGGCCCGCGATCCGTTCGACTGCCCGATGGTGAACCAGTTCCGTCGGGCGTGACCTGCACTTCCGGCTGCGGATTTCGCCGTCGGAACCCAGCACGATCTGAGATCGTGCACGTCGCAGCCGCTTCGGCGGCTCGGCATTACAGAAGGAAAAGAATATGGCAACCGGAACCGTCAAGTGGTTCAACGCCGACAAGGGCTTCGGCTTCATCGCTCCCGACGACGGCTCGGCCGACGTCTTCGCACACTTCAGCGCGATCGCGTCGGGCGGCTACCGCTCGCTCGAGGAGAACCAGAAGGTCGAGTTCGAGACCGCCCGCGGCCCCAAGGGCCTGCAGGCCGAGAACATCACCGTCATCGGCTAGTTCTCGTCCACGAGCGGATGCCGCGGCCGGCGCCTCCAAGTGAGGCGCGCCGCGGCATCCGCTCGCCCCTGCACCAGGCATGAGAAGCGGAGCCGATAAGGCGGCGCGGCACCACC
>NZ_JBHXMP010000008.1:0-9004 GCF_042720415.1 Agromyces sp. NPDC058484
GCTTCATCGCAAACCCCACCAGCCGTGCGCCAGTCGAGACGCATCGGCTGATGCAATACGCCCAAATGACACTTGACGCGCAGTGCGAAAGCTAGTCCGCCATACCAACAGGAACGCCCCAGCCTCGCATGGAAGCCGGGGCGTTCCGCGTACGCCGTCACCCCACCGCCGCTCGGAGCCGGACAGGCGGGGGAGCGGGAGCGCCACCAGCGGCCACGTTCGCGGAGAACCGGGCGCGGTGCGCGCTGTGGTCCCTCTTGCGCAGGTGAGCGTAGGTGCGGTCGGTCGTAACTCTTGTGGTCCCTGGCAGAAGGTCGCGGCTGATTCGCAAGAAAAGTCGAGCACGCGACCTCACTGATTTGTATGTTGAAGGGGTGTTGAGCCCTGTTCGAGCAGCGACGATCCGTCGGTACGAGAAGCGCGTGCTCCCGATGCTCGTCCATATCGAAGACCATCTCGATGAGCCGTTGCCTCTCGCGGAGTTGGCGGCTGTCGCCGGCTTTGCGCCGCACCACTTCCATCGCGTCTTCCAGCACGTCACGGGCGAAGCCCCGAAAGCGTATCTGCGCCGCCTGCGTCTCGAGCGTGCCGTCCTTCGCCTCAAGGTCAGTCCCGACAATGTGCTCCAGATCGCCCTGGAAGCGGGGTTCAAGACCCACGAGACGTTCACCCGCGCATTTACCCGTCAATTCGGCATCACTCCATCCGAATTCCGCGGTGTGCTTCGCGCATACCGCGAGTCCGTGTCCGACGCGATGGCGAGCCGCACCTTCGAAGGCTTCACCGAGGAGACGCCGCTCACCCTGCGCTTCGACATGCGAAGAGAGCCGGTGACCGTCGAGAAGACGCCGCCGCGACATCTCGTATTCGTTCGCCACTACGGGTACGAGTACCTGCTTGCGGGCAAGCGAACGTTTCTGAGCCTCTGGGATGAGCTCTTCGACTACGCCGACGCGCACGATGTCGCGTACTCGCCCGAACTCCTGGTCGGCATCACTCACGATGATCCCTACGTGACCGACGAACGCAGGATCCGTTTCGACGCCTGCCTGCCGGTCAGTCGGCCGATGAATGTCAGCCACCCGATCGGGTACCGGTACCAGGAGCCCGGCCTGTGCGTCGCTCGTCGTCATCTCGGCGGGATGGAGGAGATCGCCAAGACCTTCGCCTACATCGGAGTCGAATGGCTGCCTTCCGATGACTATTGCCTGCGCGCTGCAGCGCCGTTCGAGATCTATCGCTGCACGCAGGTCGATGGCCGGCTCGAACGCATCTCCACCGACGCGTACGTCCCGCTCGAACCTCTGAAACGTACACACTGAGGAGAAATGATGAACGGTTTCGAGTTCAACGAACACATCGCACGGTCACCTCAGGATGTCTTCGAGGTGCTTTCGAACCCCACCAGGGCAACGGAGTTCCTCGACAACATCACGGCAAGCACGAAACTCACCGACGGACCGATCGCCGTCGGCACGAGATTTCGTGAGACCCGCGTGGTGAACGGCAAGGAAGCCAGTGCAGACCTCATGGTGAGCGCCTACGAACCCACCACGCATGTCGGCATCAGCGCCGAAGCCGAGGGCATCAAGGTGATGTACCACTACCATCTGTCGCCTGAAGGCGGAGGCACCCGGGTCACGTGGACCTGCGAGTTGGAAGCGAGCGGACTGCGGAAGATGATGCTTCCGATGGTGGCGGGCATCATGAAGAAGGAAGACGGGGACCACCTGCAGAGGCTGAAGGCCTATCTCGAGGCAGGATGAGCAGGGGGGCCAAAATGGCCCTACTCCCGCCCCCTCGACGTTTCAGCTGCTCGGTACCCTCGAACGATGAGCGACACCACCCAGATCCTCCGCTATGCCGCGTTCACCGCCGATGCAGCGGGCGGCAATCCGGCCGGGGTCGTGCTCGATGCCGCGGCCCTCAGCGGGGAGCAGATGCAGGGCATCGCCGCAGACGTCGACTACTCCGAAACGGCCTTCATCACCGGCTTCGAGGGCGACTCCCACCACATCCGGTACTTCTCGCCGCTCGCCGAAGTGCCGTTCTGCGGGCATGCCACCATCGCGACGGCGGTTGCCCTCGCCGAACGGGATGGGCCGGGCCTGATCCGCTTTGCGACCGCGGTCGGCGAGATCCAGATCCAGACGCGGATCGATGCCGACGGGCAGGTACGTGCCGCCTTCACGAGCGTCGAGCCCGCTGTCGCCGACTTCCCCCCAGGCGTGCTTGACTCCCTGCTCGGCCTGCTCGGCCTGACGTCCGCCGAACTCGACGACCGATATCCGGCACGGGTCGCCTTCGCCGGCAACTGGCATCCGATCATCGTCGTGGCCGACGCACGCAGCTTCGACGCGTTCACGTTCGACCCGGGCGCCGTGCGGCGAATGATGGACGACAACGGATGGTCAGGCACGGTCACGGTGCTGCACGCGCTCGGCGAGCGCGAGTTCGAGGCCCGCAACCTGTTCCCCGTCGGGCGCATCACCGAGGATCCGGCGACTGGATCGGCCGCGGCCTCGCTCGGCGGCTACCTACGCGAACTCGGGCTCGTCACACCGCCCGCGCGAGTCATCGTGCGGCAGGGCAGGCACGTCGGACGTCCGAGCGCACTCACGATCGACATCCCGTTCACAGGCGGCATGACGGTGAGCGGCACGGCCGTGCCGATTCGGGTCTGATGCCACGTGTCGGGATCCTGCCTCTTCTGAGCATCGATCGTTGAGGGGCATGGTCTCGAGGGTTCCGCCCGAATGTCCGGGATCGACAAAGAGGCGGGATCGACAAAGAGGTAGGTCACGGCCTCCCACGGGATCGATGTCTCGCGCTTCGCCATGACGGAAGGAGCACGCCCACGGGGTCGACACGCCCGGCTTCCGCTGGAATCGGGTCCCGGGCTGGGAAGCCGCAGTAGGCAATGTCCGTCGAAATGAGGACTGCTCAATGATGGATCCGGGAGGACACTGGGTAGCGGCCTGACGATTGGAAGCCTGTAAAGGCCCTCAAGTCCGCCGCTCAGTGGAGGTTTGTCGATGGCAGTTTCCTGCGGCCGCCGCATCCAGGCGCTCTGGTGTAATGAACAGAGGTCGAACGCATGGGTGTGGATCGAGAACGCTGGCTGGCGCAAGCTCGACGACCGCAATGACGACGCCTGTACGAACCTGCTTGCGATTTCCGCTGAAGCGAAGAGCCGCAACGCCACCGTATCCATCAACGAGGAGATGCGGGACGGCAACTGGGTCATCACCGAGATCTATGACTTCAACACCGGCCTCGCCCACGCGGCCCAGGAAGTCAGTTTCGATGTCTCCGAGTGCACCTTCGGTTGGACGGCCGCATTCCGGCAGGAGGGCAGCAACATCAGCGTCCGTATCCGTCTGGTTCCCGACAGCGACGTTACGGCCGATGAGATCGAGGAGTTGAAGGACCGCTGGAAGCGAGGCATCGAAGAGAAGTGGAGCTATCGCTTCCTCTGTTGTGTGAGGCCCGACTGCAGCAACCAGTGCGCACTCACGTTCGTCGTGCACTGGGTCAGCAGCGACGAACACCACCGCGTACGCGTGAGGCGCGGCCCCGAGCACACCAATATGTCTACTTGGGACACAGCCGACTCCGGCGACGTCGCCTCCCACGAATTCGGACATATGCTCGGTCACCCGGACGAGTACGAGGACGAGGACTGCCCCGATCGCAGTCCCGTGAACACCGGCACGGTCATGGACGACAACTCCGAGGTCGTCGAACGGCTCTGCCGTCCTTTCTGCGACCGCCTGTCGCAAGACATCGACGAAGCGTGAGGTGCTGCCGTGGTGAGCAAGCGAACCCCCGACCCAGGACTCACACCGTCTGACGACGGCCGCGCATCGGTGCGCGCCGCCCTTGAGCAGCCGGAGGCGCGGCCGAACCTCACCGTCAAGCTCACGGTGCGCGGCGGCATGCCCTCGGAGCGATACGACCTCCAACTCGAGTTCCGAGGCAGCGGCGAGACCACGTGCGCCCTCGGCATGCCAGCCCGAGAACGCCGCAAGGAGACCCAGCAGATGCAGCTGGCCGAGGACGAAGTCGTCCGGCTTCTCGACCGAATGCGCATCGCGGACCTCGTCAGGGCCGACTTGCCCCAGCCCCGGATCCCGCCCGACAGCCTCGTCGGGCGCCTGGAGATATCAGGCGGGGGCCGACCGGTAACGCTGCTGTTCATGGCGGACCCGGGCCAGGCCCGGTCGGCGGGTCAAGAACCGCCGCCTCAGCTGTTGAAAACGGTGTCGGCGCTGTACGACGTATGTGCTCGCGTTCTCGGCGACCAGTGGACGGCGCCGTGATGGGCCGAGGAGAGAAGGAGGAAGTCGATGGTATGGCTGAACGGGAAGAAGGTCGAGGCTCTGTGGTCCAACCATCAGGCCTCGAACGTCCACGGCTGGATCGATGGCGCCTGGCGCAAGTTCGAAGACAACAACGATGACGCCTGCACGAATTTCGCCATCCTTGCCGCGCATGCCAAAGATGACAATCGTAACGTCGACGTCCGCGTTGAGAGCGGCGGCGTCCAGGAAATGTACGTCTGGTAAGGGAGGTAGCCGTGTCCGAACGGGCCAAGGCCAACGATAGGCCTGTCGCGATCAGCCAGGAGGATGTCGAGAATCTGATGGTGGGCCGTGCCGCAGCAGTCCGCTCGCTTCAAGCGCGCCTGGCGCAGGCCCAACCTTCCCGGTCAGCAGGTGGCCGCGGAGCTTCGCGCGGGAAGGAATCGCCGATCGACCTGACCGCGGCAGATATCGTCGCGCTTCGCCGCAGCCGCGGGAGACCGGCTGACGTCCTCGAGCGTATCGAGACGAGCCGCAAGGAGGGCGCCGAACGGCCGAAGAGAGATATCAAGGACTCGCCGACGGAGAGGCCGCCCTTCGCCGTGGGCTCGCAAGCGCGGTCTCGCACGCGCTGACCACTTGAGGCCGTGATTCGAGTTCCTACTCGACGACTCGCCGGCTTCCAGCACGACCGGGAAAGTGGGGCCGCAGCGGGCGTGCTCGACTGTGCCGCGGGGGCGCGATCGGAAACGGTCGCTCGTAGAGTGAGGGACATGCCGCCGACGCCCACCGACCCCCGCGCCGAACTCGCGGCGCTGTGCGAGCGCGGCCTCGAGTGGCGCACCGCGACGCCGCGCAGTCTGTCGGATGCCGCGAGCCTGCGCCCGGCGGCCGTGCTGGTGCTGTTCGGCGTGCTCGATTCCGTGCCTGCGCAGGCGAGCGGCCCCGTCGCACGCGACCTCGACGTGCTGCTGCTGCGGCGCGCGGCGACGCTCGCCAGCCACGCCGGGCAGATCGCGTTCCCGGGCGGCCGGCTCGAGGCATCCGATGCCGGACCGATCGCCGCCGCGCTGCGGGAGGCGGCCGAGGAGACCGGTCTGGACCCCAATGGAATCGAGCCGCTCGGCACGCTGCCCGGTATGCCGGTTCCGGTGAGCCGTCACCTCGTCACGCCGGTGCCGGCCTGGTGGACGCGCCCCTCTGAGGTGGCCGCCGTCGACCATGATGAATCGGTCGACGTGTTCCGGGTGCCAGTCGCCGACCTGCTCGACCCGCCGAATCGCGGGAACACGTCGCACACCTTCGGCGGTCGCATCTACCGTTCGCCGGCATTCACGGTGGGCGGCCGCGTCATCTGGGGCGTCACCGCGCTGGTGCTGTCGCGGATGTTCGACGAACTCGGGTGGGCGGAGCCGTGGGACGCCGGCCGGATCGTCGAACCTGACGACTGAAAGCTACGACGGCTGCGAGGTCACGCCGACTCCGGCACTCCGGTATCGCCCACTGATCGCACGACCGCCTGGACGGGTTCGTGGTCGGATGCCGCAGCGCCGTCGAAGCGCACGGCGTTGATGCCCGTGCGCAGCACGTCGACGCCGGGCCCGACCAGGATCAGGTCGATGCGCTTGCCGCCCGGCCGCCGGCGGCGATAGTTCGGGAAGGTTCCCCACTGCGGCGTCAGGCGCTCCGCCGCGGCATCCCACGCGTCACGGAGCACTCCGGTCGATATGAGGCGACGGTAGACGGCCGAATCGACGTCGGTGTTGAAGTCGCCCGTGACGATGATCGCCCGATCGGGTTCGGCGGCATGCGCGCCCGCCGCGAGGTCGACGATCGTCTGGGCCGAACGGAGCCGCGATCGCCTCGAGATGTGGTCGAAGTGGGTGTTGAGCGCGAGCACCTGCGCCCCGGTCGCGACATCCGCGAACTCTGCTGAGACGACGACCCGCGGCACCATGTTGCCCCACGACCGCGACCCGGGCTTGCCGGGCGTCGCCGAGAGCGCCTGTTGCGTCCAGTTCGTGAGCGTCAGCCGACGCGTATCGTAGAAGATGGGGCATCGCTCGCCCCGCCCCGACGTGTTGCGGCCGCGCCCGACACACCGGTAGTGGCGCCCGAGGGCCGCCGCGACGAAGCCGACCTGGTCGGCCAGCGCTTCCTGCACGCCGAGGATCGTGGGCCGTTCGGCGGCGAGGATGCGCCGCAAGAGCCACTTCCGCCTGTCCCAGCGATCGGGGCTCCCAGGGAGCGGATGCGCGAAGCGACGCCGGATGTTGTACGTCATCACGTGCAGGTCGGGCTCGGCCACCCGCCCGATGAGCGCTGCATCGGTCATCCGCCCAGCGTAGGTCGCGGCGGGTAGTGTTGCGTTGGGTCACCGTTTCATGCACAGGGGATGACATGCCAGGTTCCGCATCGGAGCACCTCGACGGTGACGGATGCCCCGAGCGCGCCCGCTCCCGCGGTGAACGCGCCATGACGGCCGACGGTCGCGACACTCCGCACCCGCACGACGACCTCGGAGGCGACCCGGCGTGCTGGCTCGGGCGGGTCTGCCCCGAGTGCGGCGCGATGATCGAGGGCCCGATCGGCCGGGCATGCTGGACGTGCGGTGCGACGCCGCGGGCGCAGGAGGCGTACCATGGCTGACCTGACGCGGCTGTTCGGGATCGAGCATCCGATCGTGCTGGGTCCGTTCGGCGGGCTCTCGTCGGTCGAGCTCACGGCGGCGGTCAGCGAACGGGGCGGCCTCGGCTCCCACGGCCTCTACGGCTACGCGCCCGAGCGCATCGCCGAGACGGCCGCCGCGCTTCGCGGCGCCACGACGCGACCGTTCGTCCTCAACCTGTGGCTGCCGTCCGACGATTCGCCCGAGATCACGGCGGCCGACTTCGACGGGTATGTCACTGCGCTCCAGCCGTTCTTCGACGAGGTGGGCATCGAGCGCCCCGAACGGCCCGAGCGCTACCTCCCTTCCTTCGATGCGCAGTTCGACGCGGTGCTCGAGGCGGGCCCGGCGGTCGTCAGCTTCGTCTACGGCGTGCCGTCGGCCGAGGTCGTTGCGGCCGCGCACGACCGGGGCACCGCGGTGGTCGGCACCGCGACGACCGTCGACGAGGCCATCGCCCTCGAGCGCGGCGGGGTCGACGCCGTCGTGGCGACCGGATCCGAGGCGGCCGGGCACCGAGTGTCGTTCCTGCGTCCGGCCGAGGAGTCGCTGGTGGGAACGTTCGCGCTCGTTCCCCAGGTGGTCGACGCCGTGCGCGTGCCGGTGATCGCCGCGGGCGGCATCGCCGACCGTCGCGGGGTCGCCGCGGCCTTCGCTCTCGGCGCCTCGGGGGTGCAGGTCGGCACGGCGTTCCTGCGCACCCGGCAGTCGGGGGCGAACGACGCGCACCGGCGGGCGATCACGCAGACGCCGGCGCACGGCACCGTGCTGACGCGAGCGATGAGCGGGCGGCTCTCACGCGGCATCCCGAACCGTGCCGTTCGCGCCATCGAGCGCGGCGGAGTGGTCGCGCCGTTCCCGGTGCAGAACTGGCTCACCGGCCGCTTCCGCGTCGAAGCGGGGCGTCAGGGCATCGGCGAGTTGCAGTCGCTCTGGGCCGGGCAGGCCGCGCCGCTCGCACAGGAGACCGACGCGAACGCGTTGTTCACCGAGCTGGTCGCGGGCGTGCCGTCCGGAGCCTGATGTCGCCGCCGGCCGCGAGCCACGCACCCCGAGCCCCGAGCCCAGGACCTGCCATGCTGAGAAGCATCCGAGACACCGTGGAGGTGCGCCATGGAGGAACTCGTCGTCGACGTCCTCGTGATCGGCTGGGGCAAGGGCGGGAAGACCCTCGCGGGGGCGCTCGGCAGGCAGGGCCGGTCCGTGGCGGTGGTGGAGCAGTCGAATCAGATGTACGGCGGCGGCTGCATCAACATCGCCTGCGTGCCGACGAAGGACCTGGTGCACAGTGCCGAGCAGCGCCGCACCGGCGACGACCCGCAGGAGTGGTTCACCGATGCCGTCGCCGGACGCGATGCGCTCATCGAGAAGCTCCGGGCGCGCAACCACGCGATGCTCGCGGAAGTCGACGCCGTCACGCTCATCGACGGACGTGCGCGGTTCACGGGCCCGCACGAGGTCGAGGTCGCCGCGGGGGACGATCGCCTGAGGGTGCATGCCGAATCGATCGTGATCAACACGGGAACCGAGCCCGCACGACCCGCGATCCCCGGCCTCGACGCGAGCACCCGGGTCTACGACTCCGAGACGATCCAGCACGTCGACCTGCTGCCGCAGCGCCTCCTCGTCGTCGGCGGCGGCTATGTCGGGCTCGAGTTCGCGGGCATGTTCGCGCGATTCGGCTCGCGCGTGACCGTGGTCGACCGCAACGAGCAGTTCATGCGGCACGAGGACCGCGATGTGGCGGATGCCGCGAGGGCCGTGCTCGAGGCAGCCGGAGTCGAGTTCCTCCTGGGCGCGCGCGTCGAGCGCATCGACGATGCGGATGGCGCCGCCACCGTACGTGTCACGACCGGAGAAGCGGCTCAGGATGTCGCGGCAGACGCCGTGCTGATCGCGACCGGACGCCGCCCGGTGACCGATGACCTCGGGCTGGAGGCGGCCGGCGTCGTCGTCGACGACCGTGGGGTGGTGGTGGTGGGCGAACGGCTCCCCACAAAGGTGGCCCGCGGGGTGGCCGGCGGGGGCGTGT